>CAJOOA010000001.1 GCA_905236055.1 Candidatus Gastranaerophilales bacterium
ATAAAAAAGTAGTTCTATTGTCAAATCATAGTAAGTTGGGTGGAACCCAACAATAACTTTTGAGTGCAATTATTTGAACAAAATGTGTAAATGAGCGGACATTTTTGTTACCAAAACCGGACTTTTCGGACTTTTTGACTCTATCAAATTCCGACCTCACAAAATTGCTAAAATTTGCTAAAATTAGTAACTTTACCGATTAAAAATATTTACCCCTTCCGACCAAATGTCCTGTTAAAAGGTACCAAAAGTGACACCAGCTCGAACTCTTTAATGAGAGTTCTCGTCATCCCAAACGCAATAAAAAAAAGAACCCATTTGGGTTCTTCTTATATGGTGGGCGTTGGGAGACTCGAACTCTCGACCCTCTCCTTGTAAGGGAGACGCTCTACCAACTGAGCTAAACGCCCATTTGTATATTGCCATTCAACCCGAGGCCTTATTTACCCCTGAGCTAAACGCCCTTGAGCATGAACAATGTTAAACCAAACAAATTTTCATGTCAAATTTTTTGTTCTCAATTCTTGGATGATAAGTCATTGTTTAATATTTGTTCAAATAATTGTTTGAAGCAATATAACTTATCACTTTAGCCAATATTCCATCAAATCATTTAATTTTTTCCATTGTTTGTAATATAGGTATACTTTGGCATTGTCTTTATAAAAGTTATTTAGACACGGGGTTGGTTTGCCTATATTTTGGTTTTCGCGCGCGGCTATCTTTCTAATTCTTTTATAAAATATCTTGATTTTATTTGCAAGGTCTTCCCTCTCTTCTTGGTTCATTTGTTTTAACACTCTCAAAATATGTGTATTGTCTATGAACGGGTCAAAATCGCCAAGTTTTATTACCGGGCTTACAGAATTTTTTTCAAGATCCACAATTTCGATATGGTTGTCGTTCAGGATAAAATTGTTGGGATTTACGGTATCAATATTATAACCCGTTTTTCTTATTTTTATGACTTTTCGAATATATTCGGCAAAAGTTTCGTCAGGCAGGTTTAATATCATATCCAAATTTTCCAAGTAATGTGTTTTACCCTTTATGCAAGGCAACTTCCAATCCCTGCCGTATAAGGGTTCTCCCTTAATGTACTCCATAAGGTAAGTTGAACCGTTTTCGTCTTTAGCCAATATCAAACCGTTCGGATCATTGAATTCTTTCAACTCTTTTGGCCTAAATTTTGCCCCGTGTGCCAACCCGACAACAATCCCGTCAAAATTAGTCTTAAAAACTTCTCTGCTTCTACCTTCATTTATTTTTTCTTTCAACCTAATATTTTTCAAGTCCCTTTTGATATCAAAAGTCGTTCTGACAAAAGTATCCAATCCCAACAACTTGGCTAAAATATAGTCTCTTGAAATAGGTTTTGTTTTTGGTATTGTATTGCCGGTAAAAATCGGCGAACAGGTTTGAATCTTCATTTATACCCTTTTTATTTACTTATTTAAATAAAAAACCGTAAATTTGAAATTTGCTATACTCATCTATAATATAATCAGTGTATTTAAAATTTATCATGTATTATATAAAATAATTAAAGAAGAAAGGAGTTTTTATATGGAAATAAAAGTTGTTGAAAATACAAAAAGCATGGAATCAGATATTCTTGTTGTAAATATGTTTGAAGAAGGAAAAACTTCAAGCGACTTGGCTAATCAATATGCTCTGGAAGAAGACGGTTTCAAGGGCAAATTCGGGGAAACTTATCTTCTCCCAACGTACGGAAAAGAACCGTTTAGAAAAGTTTTAGTTCTTGGATTGGGTAAAAAAGAAGAATTCAACCCGAACAAATTGAGAGAGGCCGTTGCTAAAGCAATTAAAAAATGTATGCAAATGGAAGCAAAAAAGGTTGCGTTTGCTTTTGACGGTATTGAATTTGACTATTCCGAACAATTTACAATGGGCGCATTTATAGCTGATTACAGTTTTGATAAATATAAATCAGATGGGGTAAATGAAAGAGCAAACAAAAAAGTGCAGGAAGTTTATGTTCAGGCAAATCCTGAAGCAGTAAAAAAAGCCGAAATAATTGCTGCCGCTATGACTTTTGCAAGAAATCTTTCAAACGAGCCGGCACAATTCGCAACCCCATCAGAACTCGCTGCTATTGCTTGCGACTTAGGTGTGGAAACAAAGATTTATGACAAAGAAGAATGCGAAAAAATGGGAATGGGTGCATTTTTGGCTGTAGGCAGAGGAAGCCACGAAGAACCGAAATTCATTCACATGAGATATCAAGTTGATAATCCTAAAAAGCGTATCGCAATTATCGGCAAAGGTATTTGCTTTGATTCGGGCGGTTTGGATATAAAACCGGCATCCTCAATGGCAACAATGAAAGATGACATGTCAGGTGCTGCTGCAGTTCTGGGTATAATGAGCGTGATTCGTGAACTCCATCCGCAAATTGAGGTTCATGGTATAATTGCCGCTTGCGAAAATATGCCGGGAAGCAAGGCATATAAGCCGGGCGACATATTGACGGCAAAGAACGGTAAGACCATTGAAGTTGATAACACTGATGCAGAGGGAAGATTGACACTTGCAGATGCTCTCTGCTATGCTTGCGAACTCGGAGTAGATGAAGTTATTGATATGGCTACGCTAACAGGCGCTTGTATGGTTGCTTTGGGCACTCAAGCAGCAGGTATTATGGGTAATGATGAAGAACTTATAAAAAAACTTATTGATACAGCAGACAGAAGCGGCGAAAGATTTTGGCAATTACCTCTCTGGGAAGAATACTTTGATGGCTTAAAGAGTGAAGTTGCCGATATGAAAAATTCCGGAAACCGTTGGGGCGGTGCATCTTCTGCCGGAGTATTTTTACAGAAGTTTGTTAAAGACGTAAAATGGGCACATATTGATATCGCAGGAACTGCTTTCTTGGAAAAACCGCAAAAAGAACTTATTGCGGGCGGAACCGGTGCAGGCGTCAGAACACTTTTGAGATATATTCTTGAACAATAAGCCAAAGGTTTCTTATTAAATCAAGGGGGCATTTATGAAATTATTGCACACTATGATTAGAGTAAAAGACATTGAAAAAAGTTTGGAGTTTTATACAAAACTTTTGAATATGGAGCTTTCCGAAAAAAGACGTTTGGAGGATTGTTGGCTATATTTCTTAACAGATAAGGAATCCGGTCAGCAAATCGAATTGACTTTTAATGATGAAACTCCTGAAAACGGTTACGAAATTGGCTCGGGCTTCGGTCATTTCGCTTTCGGAATCAATTCAATGGACGAATTTACAAAAAAATTAAACTCGTTGGGCTACTCTTATCTGTATGAACCTTTTGATTTGACAGGCAAGGGCTCAAGGATTGCATTTATACAAGACCCTGACGGCTACGAAATCGAACTTATTGAAAAAGTTAATTGGTGATTTGGAAATAATAACTTCAAATCTAACTACGAGTTGTGTGGTGGTGGTTCAACCGAACAATAACTTTTGAGTACAATTTTGCACAAAACAGCGCGAGAAAAGTAACTTTTCGTCAGGTTTGAAATTTAAAATATTAATCGACTACCAACTGCTAAGATTTAGTGTTGCTATTACTGTAAAAGAACAGTCGCTTTGGAGATTCTGAACAGGGAATTTTGAGAATTATTCCAAGTAAGGTAGACTAAAATCCGCCCTTCTAGTCCATTTGAATAATTAAATAATATTTTCAATATATTACGAAATATGTTAGTATAAAAACCATGAGAAAAATATTATTAATACTATCAGCAATTTTTTTACTATGCTTGCAAAGTTATGCACTAACGCTTAAACAAATTTATGAAAGTGATATAGTTACGGATGAGCATAAAAAATATAATGAAATTAAAAAACTTCCAAAAGAAGAAAAACGTGAGTTTGTAAATAAAATCGGTTTATATCCAAATGATGAAATATTAGATGAGCAAATTTTATTACTATATATAGCACCAAAGAATACATACTTTGCAATTCCTGATTTATTGGACTATGTTGCTTACAATAATGGAGAAAATTATGCTTACTTGAAAGAAAGAATGAAAAAAGACAATTTTAATGTTTTTTTTGAGAAAAGTTTGCTTAATACAATTTATTATGATGAAAATAAAGACGAGATATATAAGTTATACGACAGCTTTAACAACAAATTAATATCCGGCAATTTTAATGCTTCAAATCCAAAAGATAAGGATTTGTTTATGAAAATATATAAATATATTTTTTGTGATGGACAAAGCAACAGATATATTATTGAAGGGAGAGATGTTGTTGATGTAACTGATGAATTTGATGAAGATAGAAAAAAGTTATTAGAGCTTTATATATCATTGGATGAATTTAAAAACCCGAAATACAAAAAATATTATAATATATATCGTCTGGAATATTATATGCTTGTTCATTACAATAAATATACTGAAGAATTTCTGAGAAGAAAATTTAACGATAAAAATACAAATTATGAAAATCTCTGCTATTTTATAAGCAAAGTTGACTTTGATATTCCAATAAGTAAAGAAATTGAAAAGGAATTTGATCAGGGTTTATATAGTCCCGATAACAATACTTTACCAAGCATGTACTATCTATCGCAAATTACCGGGGATAATGATAATATCGTAAAATATATATATTCTAAAAATATTAGTTTAACTCCCAAACAAAGATTAGCAATTATTAATATGCGATATTACGGCTCTGAGCAAACTGCTTACAAGATAATAGATTCCGTTATTGCAAATCAAGATATTCCTTCAGACCAAAAACCTGCTGTAATATGTACTGCTCTTAAAAAAGGTGAAAGAGAAATATTTGACAAAGCAATTGAAGATATTTCAAAAAACTGGCCAAAATACTTAAAAGAATATTTTGAAACTTTGCCTTAAAATTTTTGGAGTTTATCCTATAGATTTTTCAAGATTTGCTGTAAAAGAACACATAGTTTGAGAAGAAAGAACAGAGATTTTGATAATTTCAAAAGTAGGGTAGACTTTAGTCTACCAATAATTTATTATGGTTCTATGTCAAATTTTAAACGATATTATAAAGATAAAAATATTGTG
>CAJOOA010000002.1 GCA_905236055.1 Candidatus Gastranaerophilales bacterium
AATATTTTATTAAAAAATGAAAAATAATTTCTTAAAGCTATATATTTATCATTGTTTGATTTACAATACACATGAACAGGGGTATTATTCACAGGTCAATGATGTCTGATAAAAATAACACAAATTTTTTTAAAACGGTTGACGGCACAACTGAAACATATCACATAATGTTTGATTATGGAGTTCGAAGAATCGACATTAACAAGAATACAAGAGTTGTTTTAGATTTTGTACACGGCGGATTTGAAAACATTTTTTCAAGAAAAGGAAATGACTTAATAATCGGAGATGATATGTATTTTTGCGCTCCGGAGCTACTTGGCGTGGGCTATGGGAAAGAAGTATGGACAATTTCCTGTGATGGGGAAGGAAATTATTCTGCAGAAATAAAGAAATACACGTGGATGGGAAGTAAAAGGGGTTATTCAGACACTCCGACGACTGTTGAAATGCAAGTTATGACTCAGGATGAGCTCACAGAATTTGCTGAAAGCTTTGGATTAACATTAAATGAAGGCGAAAATACCCTTTATACTACGTGGCCCGTCTTACCGAATCCGAATATCACTTATCACATGAATGATTGCGGATACTATGCACCAGCAAACGGAAAACTTATACTAAAAAATTACTTTAAATACAAAAACAATGATATTTACGTTGGTAATCAATTATTGAGTGACATTATCAAAGGTGTTGAAAACTTTGACGTAACCAAAAGAGTTTTTATTAACAAACAACATATAATCTATGATTCATTTTTGTCAGAAAACATTAAGGGAAAAGATTATTCAGAAGTGATATTTTCCAGACAGGGAGATGACACAATTACCGGCGGAAAAGGTAACGACAGAATATATCTTGGTGAAGGTAACAAAACAGTCGTAATATCTGAAGGAGACGAGCGTGATATCATTTACAAAACGACTAACGGAGGCACTACAAGAATTTCCTTAGATACGAATGACATTAATTACACAAAATCCGGGAATCATCTTGTAATTAACAGGAATTACGGCTTCCAAACGGAACAAACTATTTTAAATAATTTCTTTAAAAATCCTGATATTTATAATCAGCTTGTTATAACTAATGGTGATACGATCATTTCCAACAACCTACTACAAGATCTTATAACAGGAAACCAGAAAATAAGTTTCGACAACAACATACACAATATAAAAGGTTCTGATTTGAGTGACGAATTCTATACAACATGGCAAGACGAAACTTTTTCAACAGGCAAAGGAAATGATGTAATTCACTTTAACCTTCATAATAACTTTAACAACAGATATAACTTCTTCTACAACTCTTTTGGAGAAGACACTGTAAACATAACACAAAATTCCAACATTACTCTTGATTTTAATACTAATGATGACGAGAATATTAAGTTTGCATATAGAAAAAACGGTAGCGATGCAGTTATAACAGCTACACGAGAAGTCAAAATCACTCTGGTCAGAATTTGGGACAGGTTATACAGCATTCAAAACGGAGCCAATAACGAATATAAGGTAACTATAACAAATTATGATTTTATTGATGGCAGTTATCAGGAAAATGGTGAAATTTCCCAAGAAGTATGGACAGAAGATACTTTTGCAAATTTCCGACAAGAAAACGGATTAGAGGCACAGGCGAACAATAACCTTTTAGCACCTGATAATTATGTAATTGATCCGATTATATGGCATCCTATCATGCAAGATATTGTTTTAAACGTATTCATCGGCTCAGTTACTTTAAAAGATTATTTTAAATATAACAACAGTAACATATACATTGGTAACACATCTCTACAAGATATTTTAGAAAATATCGAAAATATCTCGACAATTAATGAATCAAATTCCGCAAAAGCAACTAAAATATTTGATACATTTCTTGACGATACAATAACAGGCAGTCGTTTTTCAGACAGCATAACTTCTTCTTTTGGCGATGATAATATTACAAGCGGGAAGGGAAATGATACTATATTTTTGGGAGAAGGAAATAAAACCGTAAATATAAGCAAAGTGGATGGGTTGGATATTATCAATATTTCTCAAAACAATACATCAACTGATATTGTATTTGATGATGACGTTCTGGAAGTAAGCTTGAAAAAATCCTCAAACAATTTGATTATAAGCAGAAAATATGCAGATAAGACCGAAAAAACCATTATTAAAAATTTCTATAGGTATAATCTTGAAAATAATATTAGTATAACAGTTGGTGATGAAGTTATTTGGGATAGTTCAACAGATTCGGTAAATATAAATGGTACTGTATTTGAAGCTATACCAGATTACCAATTGGATCAATATAGTTTGAATGAGATTAATCAGAGTATCTGCTCGTGGCAAAGTACAGATAATTATTCTGATACCTACTCTTTTGCTGATGTTATGGACTATGATCAACTCCCTGTATTAGTTGCACAAAATTAGCGTATTTTAATAATTTTCACTTACACGATTAATCAAATTTTTTTTGTCATTATTGTTAATAATTTATTGTATAATATGCGTATTACATGTTAAAATATGAACTATAAAAATAATCAGGAATTAAGAATAGAAATGGAGTTGAAATTATGAAAAAATTTATCGCACTTTTCTTGTGCACATTGTTTGCTTATGTAAGTTTTCCTATGCAATTAGTAATGGCAGATGCAAGTACTGATGTTCGTAACGAACACTTGCTTTTACCTAAAAAATTGGAAAAGAAAACACCGATTAATTCGGTAAATGTATCGGACAGCTCGGTACAAGTTCTTCCTTATAACACTATACAATTAACTTTTGCTCAAAAATTTAACAGCAAAAATGCTTCTGTTGGCGATGAAATAGTTTTCTTATTGAATGAAGGGTTAAAGACTAAAGAAGGAACAGAAATTTTGCCTCCCGGAACAAAAGTAGTTGCGGAAATTTCCAATATAACAAAGCCAAAAGCTTTTAACAGAAGCGGTAAGATTTATTTAAACTTCAAATATGTTGAAGATCCTTCCGGAAAACAACAAGATATACAGGCAAAATTATTCAGCAAGAAAGAGTTCTTATCAAGAGGAAAGATGAATGCTCTTGGAAAAGGTCTGGGTTCTACATTGGGCGGAATGGCAGTCGGTACTGCAGCAGGTTGTGGTATCGGTATTGCAGCAAGTGCAGTAATTATTGGTGGATTTGCAATTGGTATGCCTATTGGTTTCGCAGTAGGTGCTGCTGCAGGTTTAATGACTCCCGGATTATATTACAAAGCTAAAGCCGGAGATAAGATTAATCTCCAATTACTTGATGATTTTTGTGTAGCAAGATAAAGACTGCATTATGAAAGTTAATAAAATAGATTCAATGGACATCAATATGCTTCAGCGCGTTTTGTCTTCGAGCAAAATAACTGAAACTCAGAAAACTGATTTTATTAGAAATAACAAAACACAAATAGAAAAGGTTATTCGGCTTGAAGTTACGCCGGGTGAATTTAAAGGGCTGATGAAAAATAGACCTTTAAGGAAGTTTAGGCCGATCAGAAACTCATTCACAAAACGCGGTGATAAAATGCTGCTTGCAAGAACTTTAGATATTCCTGTCGATGAGGTGGAAGACTATATAGATGAAGTAAGAGAAGATATGTCAGAATTTTCTGATTTGAGTTTTCTACCACCGGATAAGCTTGATGCAATGAAAACTTATGTGTACAGACACGGTTCAAAAGACGAAATAGTAGCTTTTTTTGACTATGAACTGCATTGCGCAAAAGATATAATGAAGACTTTGTACTCGACACTAGAATATCACACTGGCGGGATTGCAGACTATTTTATACGCCCGATTCACAAAATGGACAACAAAACAATGGTAAGGTTGTATAGAGTGATATACAAGCATCTTGATAACGCAAAGGCCGCAGGCGACATAACAGAAAAAGAACAAACCGAAACGGCTAAATGGGCGCTTATACAGATTTATCGACTACAAAATAACTCAAAACTTATTAATGCAATAAAAACTTACAAAGTTCTTTCACAATAAAAATCGCATTTAATGCCGTAACATTTGTTCACACAAATGCTGTATTTTATTTTACATTTGAGCCATTTATGTGTATAATTTTTTAAGTGTAAATTTTACAATAGAATGGAAATACAAATGGCATTAAATTTTCAAGATTTGATTTTAAACCTATCGAGATTCTGGTCAGACTACGGATGCATTATCCAACAGCCCTATGATATTGAAAAAGGTGCTTCAACTATGAACCCTGCAACTTTTTTAAGGGCACTAGGACCTGAACCATGGCAAACTGCTATGGTTGAACCATGCAGAAGACCAACCGATGCAAGATATGGTGAAAATCCAAACAGATTGGGACATTATTTCCAATATCAGGTAATCTTAAAACCGTCCCCGGATAACGCACAAGAGCTTTATTTAAAAAGCTTGGAAGCAATGGGAATTGATCTTTCCAAACACGATGTAAGATTTGTTGAGGATAACTGGGAATCTCCAACGTTAGGCGCCGCAGGTGTAGGTTGGGAAGTTTGGCTTGACGGTATGGAAATCACCCAATTTACTTATTTCCAACAGGTTGGCGGTTTGGAAGTTAAGCCGGTTGCTTTGGAAATCACTTACGGTCTTGAAAGAATTGCAATGTATATTCAAAATAAAGAATCCGTATTTGATATTATGTGGAATAATACGTTAAAGTATGGTGAAATTTACCTCCAAAACGAAATTGAACAGTCGAAATATAATTTTGAATATTCAAATGCGGAACGACTTTTCGGTTTGTTTGATGCTTATCAAAAAGAAGTTGATAATTGCGTTCAGGCCGAATTAGTTTTACCAGCTTACGACTATGTTTTAAAATGTTCTCATACATTTAACCTCCTTGATGCAAGGGGAGTAATAAGCAAAGACGAACGAATTAATTTTATTAATCGAGTGCGTGCAATGGCTTCCGCTGTCGCTAAATTGTACGTGGAACAGCGTGAAAAACTCGGTTTCCCTCTCTGCAAATAAGTAAGTAACGTAAATCGTAAATTGTGAGTAGTGAACCGAATTTAAAAATTTAAAAATACGATTCACAAACCATAAGTCACGAAAGGATAAAAATGTCACTAACCGGTATAGCAAAAAGTTTGATAAAAAGAAAAAATCTTGATGAGGCGATTTCCAATGCTCAGAAAGGCGGATTGGAAAAAACTCTTGGCGCTTGGGATTTAGTTATCTTAGGCGTCGGTGCAATTATCGGCTCGGGGATTTTTGCTATAGTCGGTGTGGCCGCCGCAGGTGAAAGCGGAGCAGGACCTGCATTAATCGTTTCAATGGTTATTGCCGCAATTGCTTGCGTATTTTCAGCACTTTGCTATACGGAATTTGCAACAATGATTCCTGTAGCGGGCGGTGCTTATATGTACACATTTGCTACATTAGGTGAATGTATGGCTTGGCTAATCGGATGGATTTTGATGCTTGAATATGCAATCGGATTTATTGCTGTTGCATGTGCTTGGACAAACCACTTTATGCAATTTATCAAGGGATTCTCAAATATACTCCCTGCTTGGTTTGTAAACCCTCCGGCCTGGTTGGTTAATGATTATAGAAGTGCAGTAAATTTATACACTGCTCAAGGTATTGATTATCACTCCGTAATACCGTCTTTTGCGGGAATACCTTTTTGCATAAACTTACCCGCAATTGTTATGATAATTTTGACAACTTTAATCCTTATAAAAGGAACAAAAGATTCTGCCAAAATGACAGCGATAATGGTTGCGGTAAAACTCGGAGTTATCGGATTATTCGTATTTGCCGGAGCATTCTTTATTAAACCTGAAAACTGGACACCTTTTGCACCAAACGGACTTGAAGGTGTATTTATGGGTGCTTTTATCATATTTTTTGCTTATATCGGATTTGATGCTCTTGCAACAGCGGCCGAAGAATGTAAAAATCCGCAAAAGGATTTGCCGATAGGTATAATCGGTTCTCTCGCAGTAACTACAATAGTTTACACTCTTGTTGCATTGGTACTGACCGGATTGCAGCCGACAAGCGGAGTTTCTATTCCGGAAGGGCTTTTAAAAGCACCTATGGCATTTGCTATGTCAGCCATAAATATGGATTGGGCAGCAGGGCTAATTTCAATCGGCTCTCTTGCTGGCTTAACATCAGTTTTGATAGTTCTTCACATGGCATCGACAAGAGTTCTTTATGCAATGAGCAGAGATAACTTTTTACCGAGAGTTTTCCAGAAAATGCACCCGAAATTCAATACTCCGCACGTACTTACATTAACTGTCGGTATCGTCGGAATATTAGGAACTCTGGTTTTGGATTTGAATGTTGCAGCTGCTTTGTGTAATTTCGGAACTTTCACTTCTTACATAATTGTATGCGCAGCGATACTCATATTAAGAAAATTGGAACCAGATAGAGAACGACCTTTCAAAGTTCCGTTCTGCCCATTGTTCCCGATACTCGGAATACTTTGCTGCGGAGGTTTGATGGCATATTCAATGATAGTCGCAAAAGGTGAATCCGCAGTCTTGTCAACAGAACTATTTCTTGTTTGGGTTATAATGGGTATACTTATTTACGCAAGCTACGGATATAAGAAAAACAGAAAAGCCGAATTATCACAAACAATAGAAAAATAATATAAATGGAAAGATTTAAAACAATACTTAAAAATATTGCGGAAAGACGCTCTCCTCAAGAACTCATAGATGAGGGCGTGCATTCAGAGTTGAAAAAAACTTTGAATGTCTTTGATCTGATTGTAATAGGTATTGGTGCTGTTGTCGGAACAGGAATATTCACAATAATAGGTTCTGCAATTATAGGAAGCACCGACGGTTTAGGGGCCGGTTCCGCAGTTGTAATTTCTATGTGCCTAGCTGCTATTGCAAGCGTATTTTCAGCACTTTCATATTCGGAAATTGCGGCAATGATTCCTGTTGCTGGAAGTGCCTATACATACACATATGCAACTATGGGCGAATTTATGGCTTGGATGGTCGGTTGGATTTTGATGCTTGAATATGCAATCGGTAATATCACGGTTGCAAGTGCTTGGACAGGATATTTCGTACAACTTTTGAAGGGCTTCAAACATGTGCTTCCCACTTGGGTTGTTAATTACCCACTATGGCTCAGAAACGACTATCGTTCCATGTACGAAATATGTAACAGGCAAGGAATTAATCCTCATGACGTAATGCCGTTTTTAAATTTGCCTTGCGGAATCGAAATTCCAATAGCGGCAAATATTCCGGCAATATTTATCGTACTTGTTTTAACAATATTACTTATTAAGGGTATAAAAGAATCTACAAAAGTTGCCACAATAATGGTCGGAGTAAACCTATTCATAATACTTTCATTTATTATTGTCGGTGCATTTTATGTAAGACCTGAGAATTGGATGCCGTTTGCACCAAACGGAGTCGAAGGTATATTCACAGGAGCATTTGTAATATTTTTTGCATATGTTGGTTTTGATGCAATTTCAACTGCTGCCGAGGAAACAAAAAATCCTCAAAGAGATTTGCCGATAGCCATTTTAGGCACGTTGATTCTGTGTACAATTTTGTATATATGCGCTGCACTTGTTTTAACAGGTGTTGTTCCTTTACATTTTATAGATACACAAGCACCTTTGGCTCATGCAATGAGATTTGTCGGAATTCATTGGTATGCAGGATTAATTTCGGTCGGTGCATTGTGCGCTTTAACCACCGTCCTTTTGATTTATCAACTCGGAACAACAAGAATTCTTTTCGCGATGAGCAGAGATAATTTCTTACCAAAATCACTAAATGCAATCCACAAAAAATTTAAAACACCTCACATTATGACATGGATTGCGGGCTTAATAGTTGTAATTTGCGGATTATTTATGGATTTAAATATTTCCGCTGAACTTTGCAACTTTGGGACGTTTACATCATTTATAATAATTTGTATTGCGGTTCTCATTTTGAGAAAAACAGAACCAAACAGAGACAGACCCTTTAAAGTACCATTCTGCCCATGGTTCCCTATTTTTGGTATTATAAGCTGTCTTGGGCTTATGTATTGCAAATTTAGCGCAAAAGCAACTTCCGCATTATACTTCATAATCTGGCTTGCAATCGGATTTTTAATCTATGCTTTATACAGTTACCACGAAAAAAGAAGATGCGAAAAATAAAGCAAATAATGTATGTTTTTTTAATTATTAAATGATATAATTCATATATGCGTGAAGTATCTTCAAAAGAATTAAGTTCATTCAAAATCTTGCCGTTTGATTTGTATAATGAAGCAAAGGCAAAAGTCCTTGATGCCGGAGAAGTTCTTACTCCAGGCAAATTGATAATGCTTAAAAATTATTCAAAGCTATACACAGAAGAACTTTATATAGATGATAGCGATACAGAAACTTCAAATTCTCCGAAAGATAAGAACGTAAAAAAACTTACCAACTTTACATTTGACAGTATAGATACTACGGACTTTGAAACGGTAATTAACAAAGTTAATACATTGAATTCAGATGTACAAGTTAGAATAAAATTTTTCATGCATAAAATAATAGAATTGCTTTCTAACGGATATTATAAAGAAGGTGTCCTAAAGCTGAGCCAACTGTCCAGCATAATGATGACCGATATTTTCAAACAGCTTTTCCACTCTAGTAAGGGCTCTCAAGTACGTTTTCTTGGCGAATATGAAATTTGCCATCCCATAAATGTTGCAATCGTAGCTGGATTAATAGCAAAAAAACTTGATTATACAAATGCTTCAATAGAACAACTTGTACTCGCAAGTTTAATTCATGACATAGGTAAATTTAAATTACTTGCAGAAGATGGTACTGCCCTTTTGACCACTCACGAAGTAATGGTTGCTGAGCATACAACCCTTGGATACAACCTTATCAGAAACGAACTTGGTCTTGATGAACAAATAGCAAAAGTTGCACTTGAACACCATGAAAATAATGACGGCTCCGGATATCCCAAAGGATTATCTAGCGATTATATATCAGAATGGGCTCAAATAGTTAATGTTGCTAATTACTATGACAATCTTGCTTGTAACAGAACTGCTTCACATGTATCTAATAACCGAGATGTACTACGGCTTATGCTCGAAGTCGGGACGAAAAAATTCAGCGCCAGAATGCTATATACGTTCATACATATGTTCAACTATGATGACCCTGTAGAATTTAATGACATGATATTCTAATAAAATTACTTAATAAAAAAGAGAGGTTTAGCAATTGCCAAACCTCTCTTTTTACTATTTGATTACAATTATTTTGCATCATTTTTTATTACAATCAAATTTTTAACGATTTTCATTACACATGTAGGAAGAACTACTTCTGCAAGACCGTCAGCTATGCTGATGATGCTTCCTGCTCTTAAAGTAACATCTTCGCCCTTGTACTGAAAAACGTAATCGTCTTGTCTGTCAGACCTGATTGTTATCTTATCCATAGGTAATCCCTTCTTTTTAAATCGGGAATAACAGAACCCTATTATTCCCGTGATAACACTTACTTAAAATACTAATCGAAAACGTATCCGATAATAGCAGCTTCTCTTGCTTGCTTAATAGCTTTTGCAATCATTCTTTGGTGCATTGCACAGTTACCTGTAACTCTGCGAGGAATAATTTTACCAGCTTCGGTTAAGTATCTTTTAAGTTTTGCAGCATCTTTGTAATCGATGTAGTCAACATGATCTGCACAAAAACTGCATGTTTTTTTCTTCTTTCTGTCATTTAAATCTTGTTTTGCCATTTTTCTTTTTTGCCTTTCTAGCCTTAATTTATAGTACTTTTATTTTTTGTTTTTCTTCTTTTGTCAAAGGTCTGCGAATAGAATGTTCAATGAATACTATTAGTATTTGTTTTCTTTTTTCTTGTATTTGTTCCAAACGCTCCGACATTTCTTGTAGTAATTTTTGGTAAGAATTGCGTTCACTCTTTTTTATAAATTCATTCTGCTGTGTAATTTGCCTTTTGCCAATATATTGTTTTTGTACTGTTTGTAATTGACGAAGTTTAGCCACATTTAAATGATAAAAGTTCTGTCCGTATTGATTTACACGTCTTATCATGATTAGAACGGGATTTCCTCTTCGCCAATTAATTCATTTGCAAAATCATCCTGCTTAAATCCGGTAATTTCTTCGTTGTCATACGTTTTTGCAGTTGCGGAAATTGGTGCACTGGCGCCCATAAGTTCTATAGTATTGGCATCTATTTCAAATATCCTTCTTTCTGTACCATTATCACTTTTTACTGTTGTTATTTGAAGCCGTCCTTCTACCAACACTCTGTCATTTTGAGAAATTTCCGAAACAACTCCATCAAGTGCTTGTCTCTTTACAACAACTCTCAAAAGCATTTCTTCTCTTTCTCCGATATTCAACACAAAAGACGAAACCGGAACATTATTTTGAGTGAAACGTTTTTCGGGAGCTCTGAAAACAGAACCTGTAACAACTGCTTTTGCTAAAGACATAAAATGTACCCCTTTAATCCTTAAAGTTATATCTAAACGGTTTCAGCTTTTTTAGCTTCTTCCATAAACATAAATCTTATAATGTTTTCATTGAGTTTCAAGCTTCTTTTGAAATCAACAACTTTTTCTGCAGGTACAGAAACACTAAATACTGCGAAATAGCCATCTCTATAGCTTTGTACATCATAAGCAAGTTTTTTACGTCCCATTTTATCAACAGAGTCAACTGAACCCTTATATGACTTAACATCGCTTGAAATTTTTTCTATTTCTTTGTCTAATTCCTCAGCATCAAGACTTGGTTTAAAAACTGTCAATAATTCATAATTTTTCATATTTATAATTCTCCTTATGAAATCATGCTAACATAAACAGTACTAAAGGCAATAGGGTGGAGGGTAAATAATAGAATTTTGTTAAACTGTAAAAATATGCTTTATTAGTTTATTTTGTTTATCAACCCTTCACACAGTACAAAGCGCCCCAATAGCTCAACTTCACAGTAGTTTGCAACAGAATCTACAAGACATTTGTTTTCACAAAAACCACCTGAAAGATAGATTTTATTGGGTCGTTTTGCAAAATTCCATGCATTGAAGGCGATTCCATGCACAAATTTTGATATTGCCTCGGCAGGTTTAATTCCTTTGGAAATGGAATCCATAATTTTTTCCATACCGAAAATTCCGCAGGTTACATTAAATTTTTCTTCATCATATTTCAATTCTTCAGGTTTTACATCATAAAATTTCAAAAGCATTTCTACGGTTGCACCGGTTGAACTTGCGCAAGAAGTGTTCCAGTCCATATCATAGAATCTTCCGTTTTTAAATCGAATCCACTTGGCATCACGACTTCCCAAATCTAAAATCGTTGAATCCTCTTTCGAAACATACTTTTGTGCCCCTAATGCCAATGCGACAATTTCATTTTCGTTCGCCTCTGACATGTGCCCGCAAGAACGTTCCGGTTTTATATTCATAGTTTTAACAACACTTGAAGGAATTATAAAGTAATGCAAGTTGTCTTTTTGACGAACAAAAAATTGCTCGTCAAAACAAGCGGCGTCACTTATTATTTTTGAATATGTAGTACCTGCGTCCAAATAAATCATAAATTAATTATACTTTAAATTTTCACATGACTTCAACAATACGTTTAATGTCCGCGCTTGTTATATTTTGGAGCGCAAGCTCTTTATATTCTGGTTTTAATATCCCTTTTTCTTTCATTAACGAAAGCACTTTTAGAATAAGCGTCTGGTTTTTGCTCTCCAAAAGAGTTTCTAACTCTGCAACTTCATCAACAAAATCAATTGCAAAAAATACAAAATCACTTTCGTCATAAAGTTCTTCATACAACAAACTGTTTAACTTATTTACGTTAACTCCGGATAGTAAATCGTGTATTGTCAGAACTTCTTCTTTGGTATTTTTATCACAATCAAACAAATATTCTTCATTTTCAGTCAACATTTCAAACTTTTTCTTCGCCAACATCAACAGCAATGCCGAAGTGCTTGTCAGATTTGAACAATACAAATTTTCAAACAATTCGAACAAATTATAGTCAAAAACTGCAGACAGCGAAATGATTTCGGGTAAAGCGTTAATTATATTGCACAAAACGAGCATTCCGTTGTCAAAATCCTCTTTGATTAATTCTTCGACAGGGACCAAATATGGTATTTCAGCGGCAATGTTTTCCGATAAACTTGATTTTTTCATAACTTCAATGATTTGTGCTACAACATCTTTAGCCCCGAAAACAACCAAAAATTCCACCGCATTAAACTGTTCAAATTCATCCGCAGAGTTCAATTTTTGCAGCGCTTCATTTTTTGAAACCTCATCATTAAGCAATGACAGTAATTCTACTGCGTTAACGGCCATTGGCTCGAAATCGGATTTTGAAGCTTCTCTGATTTGTGGAAGCAATTCTCTTACCATACCTTTGTCTGCAAATGAAAAATATTTTACGGCATAAGCTTTTTGTGAATCATTACCGCTCAAAAATATATCTTTAATTCGGTCAAAAATTGTCTCTTTACCAAAATTATGCAAAACTTCGGCAATAACTGTGTCATAAGAAGGTGAATAAACACCCAAAAAATTTAACAGATTTAAGTAATTGTCTTTATTACATGCCTTTTGTATTCTTCTTGCCACATTTTCTTTGATAAAATCAAATAAAAAGTTATCCTGTTCAACAAGCTTACTGAACAATTCTAAATCGGAATTATCAACCATTGCTTTCGCAACAGGTTCATACTCGGATGGATTTTTGCCTGTGAGTTTCTTAATCAAATCCATAACTATGCCTAAACTAATCTAAATAAAATACCGTAACTACTTTGTGATTTTCTTCGGCATATTCAACTGCGCCATGAAGAGTTTTACTTGTATGGGATAAGAAGCAAATCATTTGATTGCAATCGTCTATAATTTCTCTGTTACAAACTCTTGAAGCATCAGCAAGCGTCATCATTGCTCTATCTGAATGTTCAACAATGTTCGGAACGCCAATAAGTTGGTCTTGAACGTCAGATGGTTGCTGCCCTATTGTTTGCGGAAGAATAACCTTCAATTTATCGGGATTTGATTTCATAGCACCTCTAATAGCTGCAGCATTCGTACCTGAAGAGCCCCCGGAGGTGATAATTGTATTCCCCTGCATAACTAGAGCCGTTGCAAGAGTTTCTATCATTTGCTGATGTGTAATGGCAAGATTTCTTGAACCAATAATTGCGATTCTTTTAGCCGGTTGTTTTATGGTCGCCAATTCCATCGCAAGTTCATCAACCGTATCAGGTGAACTGTCTGCAACATCCATATCATCACTTACCGGAACCATAATGGAGGGTTGCTGTTCTTCTTCTATAGAATCTAAAATATCAATCATCTTACCACCTTCATAAATTGCAAATGTTAATTATTTTGTGTATGCTGAATTATAATATCATAAATTTCAGATTTTGGAAATAGGGGATGGAAAATATTTTAGAAAAACTAAATGCCGAACAATGCGACGCAGCAACTACTACTGAAGGTGCTCTGCTCATCCTTGCCGGTGCAGGAAGCGGAAAAACAAGAGTTCTGACAACAAGAATTGCCTATATGATTCAACATGGGGCAATTTCGGGCAGATTTTTGGCTGTAACATTTACCAATAAAGCGGCAAAAGAAATGAAAGAGCGATTGGCTTCTATTCTCGGTGAAAATGTTGTGAAATATATGTGGGTCGGCACTTTTCACAGTATTTGCGGACGTATTTTGAGACAGGATATAGAAAACTATTCTTTCCAATCAGGTAAAAAACTTGATAAAAACTTTACCATTTACGATGAAACCGACTCTTTAGCTGTTATAAAACAATGCATTAAGAAACTGAATCTTGATGATAAAATTTATGCGCCAAAGCTCGTTAAAGCGGTAATATCTAATGCGAAAAATAAAATGCAAGATGCGTTTAGCTTTGCAACTTTCGCTAAAGATTTTAAATCTCAGAATATCGCACGTATTTTTGAAGCTTACGAAGATGCCCTAAATAACAGCAACGCCATCGATTTTGATGACATGCTGCTTTTGACTGTTAAACTTTTAGAGCAAAATCCAGACGTTCGAAAAAAATATTACGACAAATTTCAACATATTCTTGTAGACGAATATCAGGATACAAACCTTGCCCAATACAAACTGGTGAACGCATTATATACTAATTTAGATACGTTTATTCCTGCAGAACGTTCACTTTGCGTAGTCGGAGATGTAGATCAATCAATATATAGCTGGCGTGGAGCAGATTTTAGAATACTCTTAAATTTCCAAAAAGATTTTCCGGATGCAAAAATTGTTAAATTGGAGCAAAATTATCGTTCGACCTCAAATATTCTTAATGCGGCGAATGCAGTTATTGAAAACAACGAAGAACGTGTCGACAAAGTTTTATATTCTCAAAAAGGAGAAGGTGAAAAAATCAATTACTATGAGGCACAGGACGAAGCGGATGAAGCAAATTACATAGTAAATTCCATCATATCAACTTCCGACAACTATAACCAATTCGCGATTTTGTACAGAACAAATGCTCAATCCCGTGCATTGGAAGAAGCTTTAATTGCCAAGGGAATCCCCTACAGAATATATGGCGGATTAAAATTCTACGACCGTAAAGAAATTAAAGACGCAATAGCTTATTTGAAATTGATTTATAACGTAGATGATTCTCAATCTTTGCGCAGAATAATCAATGTTCCTCGTCGTGCTATAGGCGAAGCCACACTTAAACACCTCCAAGATTATGCGGATAAGCAGGGTATAAGCTTATTTAGAGCAATTTTTGAGGCAGAAAATATTGCGGATTTAAAATCCGGTTCGATTTCAAAACTTAAAAATTTTGCTGAATTGATTATGAAATTGCAGGAAGCCCAACCAAAATATAATCTTCCCGAATTCCTGAGTTTGGTATTTGACAGAAGCGGATATTTGCACGAACTTCAAATGTCAGGAACTGATGAAGACGAAACCCGTATTGAAAATTTACAAGAACTAGTAAATGTAGCAAATGAGTTTGAGCCGGAGGATTTAGAAAATCCTCTTGGCGAATTCCTTACGCAAATTTCACTTGTATCTGACATAGACGGCATGGATGAAATAGCAAATAATGTAACTCTTATGACTCTCCACTCCTCCAAAGGTCTGGAATTTCCGATTATTTACATTGCCGGATGTGATGAGGGGATTTTTCCCTCTGCAAGAACAATGAATATAAATTCCGAATTGGAAGAAGAAAGACGTTTGATGTATGTCGGAATAACAAGGGCTCAGGAAAAATTATACCTGACAACGGCGAAACGCCGCCAAATGTGGGGAGAATACAAATATTACTCGCCAAGCAGGTTTATTGATGAAATTCCAATAAACCTGCTAAATATTACAGAATCTCCTTCAAACGATTATTCTCCGCAAAGCACATTTACAAGTGCGGTTAAAAGTGTAAAAAGCAAGGATTATACAATAAAAGCCCAGACAAAAAATTTTGATGAACAAATAACAAACGGAACCGGCTTCGGGAAAAATTTTGTAGCACCTCAAAATAGGCACAATACTATTGAAAATAAAACTACAGAGGTCGTAAAACGAACCCCGTCAAGAGTGATTTTGAAGAAAAACCCTGTAAATAAAGAGAAAGAAGAAGAGAAATTAAAAGCATTTTTCGAAAACAACAAAATAAAAAAGCAAATAGAAGAACTTTATCGCGAACGAAAAGAGCGCGAAGAAGCAGAAGCCAGAGCAAAAGAGCTTAAAAACACTGCTACTCAATACTATTTCAATGTAGGGGAAAGAGTTTTCCATGACAAACTTGGAGTCGGACATATCACAGACGTTATTCAAATTGGTGAAAGCACAATGTATACAATTGACTTTGGCAAATTGGGTAAAAAAGCCATGGATGCTGCTTATGCCCATTTGAAGAAATTTTAATTTTTAACATATCTGAGCAGTTGTAAAGAATATTAATTTATGTAATGAATTGTAAAAATTACACCTAATCGCTTGCAATATCAGGAAATAATCGCTATACTAGATAAGCTCAATCAATGACGGATTGTAACAATTTTGCCGAAATTTGTAACAAAAGAGCAAATTATAAAAATTAAAATACTTAAGTTAAATATGAAAGTATGTAAATAAGGGTTAGTGTCGTTGAAAATCCAGCCTTGTATATCAGATAGTAATGTGCATTTAGCGCAAGATGTACATAAGAAAAACAATTCCCCGAGCTTCCAAGCTGGCTCGGGCGGTGCCGCATTCAATATAGTCGGCAATGCTATGCAATGGATTCAGGATAAAGGTTTTCTGGCATCTTTCCTTATTCAAGACGGACTCGGCATGACACTTCCCCGAGTCGGTACAGCTTACATGCGCGATAGAGAAGTTACAGGCGAATTAAACTTTCAAGAGGGCAAAGAGGTACTTTTAAGAGAAGGTTTGACCGGCCCGATAATGATGGCTATGGCACCTCTTATGCTTGCAATTTCTGCAAAATTCGGCAAGACAACCACGGTTAATTCTCAATTAATTAAACGCTTTGGTAACAGTTTCAAAAAAATGATATCGAGCAAAAACTTCAACAAAGAATTGCTTAAGAATAAAGATGCACTTAAAGGTGAATATCTTGAACACAATATCAGATCAATACTTGAAAACACTTTAGGCAAGGGCAAGTATGAAGAAAAAGATGTCCAATTTATACTTGAACACCTGAAAAATTATGCAAATCCGCCTGCCAAACCAAATGTAAAAGGATTGTTCAAAAAGAAAAACTACAGAAAACAATGTTTAAGCGAAGTAGAAAATCGTATAAACGGTCTTCAATATACTCATTCGTCCGAATTGAGCATGCTTGATAAAGTAAAAGTCGGAACAGGAGATTCCGTTCGTGCTTATGACGCAAAAGAAGCTATGGAAGCACTATTAAAATATTCCGATGATATTAT
This sequence comes from Candidatus Gastranaerophilales bacterium, assembly GCA_905236055.1. Taxonomy (GTDB): domain Bacteria; phylum Cyanobacteriota; class Vampirovibrionia; order Gastranaerophilales; family Gastranaerophilaceae; genus CAG-196. The sequence continues at coordinate 17,018 of CAJOOA010000002.1, forward strand.
CACTAATAATAAACACCTTGCCGAAATGACAGCAGAAGGTGCAGAAAACTTTAAAAACAGTGCAGTTGCCAAGAGAATGTTAACTACAATTGCAACAGTTGCTACAACTCTCGGAGCAATGTCCTATATTCCGAAAATATATGCAAAGAGTGATATATCACCCGGCGCTCGTACTGCAATGCAGATGAGGGCCTATATGGAACAAGAACAGTTAGAACCAAATAATCTTGATGAAGATAACGCCGAAAACGTTTCCTTCAAAGCAAAAGGCAAACCAAACAAGAATTGGTTCTCTAAAATAGGTAAATTCATAAGTGAACACCAAAATGAAAATATTTCATCAGAATTTGAATATAACGGTCACAACTTTACAAATACATTAATGGCTTTGTTATCTGTAGGCGGCTTGTTACTTCCCAGAGGACTAAGGGCTTACAATCGTGCCCAAGTAGATGAAAACGGCAGAAAAGATAAAACTGAATTGTATGAAATATTAATACGTGATTTAACATCAAGTTTATCGGTAATCTTTGCAGTACCTATGCTTACAAGAGCATTCGTTACAGCTTATGAAAATAAAACCGGTTTCGTTTTGATGCACAAAGACCGTGAACAATCTAAATTGAAAAACTTTATTGATTTGATAAATCCATACAGCAAAGCACATGTTCTTACAAATAAAGAAATAGAATCCTTGTATTTTGGTGTGGATTCTGGCGACAAGTTATTGAACTTCTGCAAATATATTGACAAGAATAACGGTGATTTGCAGAAAATATTTACAAAATCCGAAAATGTAGGCGAAATATTTAATAGAAATACTCTCGAACTGAGCAATTTAGACAAACTTTCAAAGAAAGAGAAAAACGGCAAAATCATAGAATGTATTGAAGATTTAATCAAAAAAGATAAAAACGCAGCAAATGAATCGGTTAAAAAGCTAATGCAAGGTTCCGGACTTAAAACGAAAGGCAACAGAATTCTTTCTTATGCAAAAGGTTTAAATTCAATGCCTGCCGCTATAGCGACCTTCGCTATTTCACCGATACTTTTAGGTTGGTTTATTCCAACAATAACTTACAGAAATACAAGACGCATACACGCAAAACACGAGCGTGAAGCACAGAAAAACAAAGTTAATACATCCGTTTAGCTTTACAGATAACTTGAAAGTATCGATTTGACGTAGTTTTGTGTTTCCGCATAAGGCGGCACTCCGTCATATTTATCAACTGCATTTGGTCCTGCATTGTAAGCTGCGAGCGCAAGTATGATATTCCCGTTATATTTGTTCAGCATAGATTTTAAGTATTTAACGCCGCCTTCAACATTCTGTTCGGGATCCATTGGATTAGTAACTCCCAAACCTTTAGCCGTAGCAGGCATTAATTGCATTAAACCAAGCGCACCGACTTTTGATTTTGCATTGGGATTAAAGCCGGATTCTTGTTTAACTACAGCATTTACAAGCTTTTCATCTACACCATGTTTTTTTGAAACTCTGGAAATAAGTTCTTGGATTTTCGTTTTATTTGTATAATCCGGTTTTTGAAGTGCAGAAGCTGTGTCTGTATATATTTTAGCGTTAACCCTTGTTGACGGGTTTGTAAGTAAATCTCCAAACTTTGCCTTCGCTCCGGCCTGCAAAACTTTTTCGAAAGAAACTTGCCCTTGAGCTGCTGGAACATTGCCTGCAGTTTTTTGTACCGGCGTCCATTGGGCATTAATACTGTTTATTTGGTTGTTCATCTGAACCGCTCTTTGCATAGCGCTCGACTGGCCTGACGATGACAACAAACTTTGAATCATTGATGAAAACATATTTTATCCTTTCGATAAGTATTACGGGGAAAAATGAATTTTCTTCAGTATTTTTTGAATTAAATACACTAAATGATTTAATTATTTCCTTGATTTTGTCAAATTTAATTTTACAATATAGCTTTTTTACGCAGGTTATGATAATATGGACAGAGAAGCTAGGGAGAGTATGTCCGTGAATAATGATAATTTTTTATTAGAACCGGAAGATATGGAGTTCGTTCAAGGGGTTTGCAACA
>CAJOOA010000003.1 GCA_905236055.1 Candidatus Gastranaerophilales bacterium
AAGATGTCAACAGCATCACTTATCGAATTACTCGAAGCAGGTGTACACTTCGGACACCAAACACAACATTGGAACCCTAAAATGAAACCGTATATCTACGGTGCGAGAAACGGAATCTATATTTTAGATTTGAGAAAAACTACTGATTTGCTTGATGCAGCTTATGATGCAGTAAGAGAGCAAGCAGCAAGAGGCAGAAATGTTCTCTTCGTAGGTACTAAAAAGCAAGCTGCTGAAGTTATAGCAGAAGAAGCTACAAGAGCAGGTGCTTACTATATCAACAGAAGATGGCTCGGCGGTATGCTAACGAACTTTGAAACAATCAGAGGCAGAGTTAACAAATTGAGAGAATTAGAAGAATTTATCTCTTCCGGCCACGCAGAAAAATTACCTAAGAAAGAACAAGCTCAACTAAACAGACAATTGGCTAAGTTAAGCAAAACTTTAGGCGGTATCAAAGAAATGAGAGGTTTGCCGGATATAATTTTCATAGTTGACCAGGCAAAGGAAGATATCGCAATAGCAGAAGCAAACAAACTTGGTATACCTGTTATTTGTTTGGCTGATACCAATGCTAATCCTGACGGAATTAACTATATTATTCCGGGCAACGATGATGCTATTCGTTCAATAAAATTGATTGCCTCAAAACTTGCAGATGCAGTTCTTGAAGGTAAACAATTGAGAGAAAACAATGCTAACAAGAAAAGCAAAGTAGAGGCAATTACTGCAGCTGATGCCGGTGTTGAAGAAACAGCGGCAACTGAAGCAGTTGAAGAACCTGCTACCGTATAAAGAATAAGGAGAATTATAAAATGGATATAACAGCTACAATGGTTAAAGAACTTCGTGACAGAACAGGCGCTGGTATGATGGATGCTAAGAAAGCGCTCGTTGAAGTTGACGGAGATATGGATAAAGCAATGGAAGTGCTTCGCCAAAAGGGTATCGCTTCCGCTGACAAAAAAATGGGCAGAATCGCTGCTGAAGGCCGCGTAGGTTCATACGTTTCAGATTCTGTCGGAGCAATGATTGAAGTTAACTGCGAAACAGATTTCGTTGCTAAAAATGCTGAATTTACCGAATTAACAAATGGATTGGCTGAATTAGTTGCAAACACAAATCCTGCAGATGTTGATGCACTTCTTGCAACAACTTGCCCGAAATGCGGCAAATTGGTAGCAGATGTGATTAAGGAAAAAATCGCATCAATCGGTGAAAAGATTACAGTAAGAAGATTTGTAAGATACGAAGGCAACACTGCAACATATATTCACAACGGTAAAATTGGTGTTCTACTTCAAACAAGTGCAAAAGATGATGTTCTTGCAAAAGATATTTGCTTGCACATTGCATCTTCTGCTCCTGAATTTGTTTCCAGAGCTGACATTCCTGCTTCCGTGATCGAAGAAGAAACAAGAATCGAGATGGGTAAGGAAGATTTGGCTAAAAAACCGGAACAAATCAGAGCTAAGATTGTTGAAGGCCGTGTAAATAAACTTATGGCTCAGAAATGCTTAATCGAACAACCTTTCGTTAAGAATCCTGACCAAACTATTGAACAACTTATTTCAGGCAAATTATCAATAGTTAAGTTTGACAGATATGTCCTCGGCGAAGGTCTTGAAAAAAGAAACGACAATTTCGCTGACGAAGTTATGAGTCAATTAAACAAATAAGACTCAAATAATATAGTAAAAGCGGCCATTTAATAAAATGACCGCTTTTATTTTTTGCATAAATTTTTACTATGAAATTATTTGAACCGTAACATTCCTTGAGCGGGGCTTGTTATCAAAGTCCATCAAAATAATCTGCTGCCAAGTGCCAAGATTCAAAAGTCCGTCTTTTAATGCAATACAAACAGAACTACCCATTAAAGCGGAACGAATATGAGCATAGCCGTTGCCATCATGCCAAATTTCGTCATGATGATAATCTTGCCCTGACGGCACAATTCTTTCCAGTGCTTCTCTCAAATCCTGAACCAAACCGTTTTCATATTCAATAGTAGTAACCGCTGAAGTGCTTCCCTGAATTGACACACATACCAACGCATCCTTCAATTCTGTCTTATATACACAATTTTGAACCTGTTTTGTAATATCAATTATATCGGTATTTCCGACAGTATTAACCGTAAATTGTTCATTAATTATCGTCATAATTTTCCCTTTTATCTTTCTTTATTATTGAGTGCCTCTTTTTATATATAACTATACAAAATATTATAATTATTACCGTTACAACAAGAATTACAAGCTCCAAATACTGCTTTACTGTTTCACCGAATAACATCAAAACCAAACTTACGAGGAAAAATCGACCTCCTCTGCCGAAAAAACTTGCAACAACGAACTTCCAAAAATTCATTTTTAAAACTCCGCTTGCAATAGTAAAAACTTTATATGGTATAGGTGTAAATGCTGAGAAAAATACCGCAAAAGAACCGTATTCATTATACATTTTTTCAACAGCTTCAAATTTATCGTGCTTGTTTTTAAAAATTAAATTAAAAACCGGTCTTCCTCCAAACAGCCCTATAAAGTAACCGACCATAGCACCTAATATTGACGCCACCGTACAAACAGAAGCATAATACATGGCTTTTTCCGGCTTGGTCAAATCCATTGCTATAAGCAAAAAATCCGGAGGGGGAACAAGGAAAAAACTTTCTATGGCAGAATTAATTGCGAGCCCCTGAACGCCCATATTTTGAAAAAAATTATTCATTCCGACAAATATTTCGTGCATTTTATCTAAACTACTTCCTTTCCTTAAGGTTAAATCATTTTATATAAACTGTCCGCATCCTGTGCACTCACATTCCCCTCAGGAATTACCAGCACTTCCACTTTCTCTTTTCGATTTATATATTCTATTTCAATTATATCTCCGACTTTCAACTGTTTTGCGGGTTTCGCCGGATTACCGTTAACATATATTTTCCCCGCTTCTGAAACAGAATTCGCAACAGTTCTGCGTTTTATCAATCTTGAAACTTTTAAAAACTTGTCTAATCTCATTTATAAATTTTTTATAATCTCCGTAACAAGCTGTTTAAATCTTTGTTTTGCTGTATTTGCAGCATTTATAACGTCCTCGTGTGAAAGCGTAACATTTCTTATACCCGCTGCAGAATTACAAATACAACTTATGCCGATAAGTTTTAATTTTGCCCAGCTTGCAATTATAGCTTCGGGAACAGTAGACATTCCGACTGCATCTGCGCCTAGTGTACGAAGCATACGCACTTCTGCAGGTGTTTCATACGACGGTCCTGATAGCGCAGCATAAACTCCTTCTTGTAAATCAACACCTATCTTAGATGCAGTCTTTCGAGCCAATTCCACCAGCTCCGGCGAATATGCCTCAGACATGTCCGGAAAACGCTCTCCCATTTCATCATCATTCATACCAACAAGAGGATTTATTCCCATTAAATTAATGTGATCCGTAATTACCATCAAGTCCGAGGGGTTGAATGCCGGATTCACGCCACCTGCCGCATTCGTAAGAATAAGAGTTTTAACACCTAATCCTTTCATAACTTTTATCGGGTACACGACTTTTTGGATAGGATATCCCTCATAATAATGAAAACGTCCCTGCATCATAACAACGTTTTTGCCGTTAATTTTTGCAAAAACCAATCTTCCTTTATGCCCCGATATAGTAGAAACTTCAAAACCTGGAATTTCGGAATACGAAATAGAATAGTCACAATATTCGTCTGCAAGTTCTCCCAAACCGGAGCCCAAAACTATACCAATTTCAGGAACAAATTTCCCTAAATTTTTAGATATTTCTTTCCGCAAAAAATCCACTGTTATTTGCAGCATAAAATTCTCCTAAACTCCATATATATGAAGGTATTTTATTATAAAAAAAATGCGTTTTCAACACTCTTACAAAAAAATGCCCTTAAATCAGGGCACTAAAATGTATGTGAAAAATATATTTCGGCTCACAACCGGTTAACTAAATACCGAATTGTGCTTTATAAAAACTGCTGGATGCGATTTTTGATTGAATATAGTTTGTACCGTCAGACATTGAAGCTTTTTGTAATTCAGCCAATCTATCAAGACGTTTTGTTAATTTTGTTTGAGGATAAACAGCTGAAGCATTTTTTAATCTTATCCAAGTTGCGGCTTCCTTTTGAGTAGCTCTTGTTTCTTCTTCCATTGTCGGCTTTCTTAGAACATGAGTACTTTCGTGAGCTATGAGGCATGCGATTTCTTCTGCAGGAGCACTTGAATAAACAGCATTTATAAGAATTACTCTCCTTCCGAAATCGTCATAAGAATTAGTTGCATAAACATTTCCGTAACCCGAAAGGTTATAAAATTTAACTCTTACACCGTTCTTTTTCATATTTGCAAACGTGTCATAATCCCCTGTTTGCTCCAATAATTGCATTGCAGCCACAATCTTTGCATCGGATGAAAAATCTCTTAAATTATAAGCAAATGATTGAGTAACCGTTAATGCCAAAAATATAAATAATGTTAACAACCAATTTTTCATTTTCACATACACCTTTTTCTTTTCCTCTTACGTATGTGTTATCGGCATCTTTTTGGGGTTCTGGAGTGATTTTGGTTGTATTGTTACATTAATTTACAAATATTTACTAAATCATTTCGTTTTTGCAAAAAAAGAAGTGAATTGTTAAGATTCCTCTTAACAATTGGTTTTATATTTACATTTCTTAACATTTGAAAATAAAAATTATTGGGATTGAAACTTCCTAAAAACGCGTTATAATGTATATATACAGGTTATCCCAAGAGAGGTGTTTTTATGGATATAAGTTCTATTGGTGCAAGTTATGCGGATTTGGCTACACAAATTGCCGAAGCAAAAGAACAGGCAGAAATAGAAGCTTTATATACTGTAAAATTATTTAAGATGGCGCAGCAGACCAATGACGTAATCGCCGGCTTGCTTGAAGATACTGTGGAAATTTCTAAAGAAGCCATGCAAAAATTTATGAGCGAACGAGGGCGGAGTATATAAAGCAGGATAACCTATCTCGTATAAACCCTCGGGAGTCTTACTTTTAAACGGCATGTAAGCTCATAGTTTATTGTGCCTAATATTTCTGCCCAACTATCCAGAGGTAAATCTTTTTCATCCAGAAGTGTAATTACATCACCGATTTGTGCATCAATATCACCCAAATCAAACATCATCTGGTCCATCGTAATATTTCCGATTTGATGGATTGTTTCGCCGTTGATTTTTCCGAAAATTTTATTCGAAAGCCGTCTGTCAACACCGTCTGCGTAACCAATGGGAATAGTCGCAATTCGGGTTTGGTCATAAGCAACAAATGTGTGAGCATAGCTTACACCCTCGTTCGGATAAACATTATGTATATTAGTAATTCTGCCTTTTAAACTCATAATCTGTTTTAATTGCGGAACAACTTTTATTCCTGACGGAAGATCAGGATACAAACCATATAAAGAAATTCCCACCCGTACCATATTTGACGGAATATCATATGCAAAAGTAGCCGCCGTATTTTGGACATGCAACAGCAGACCTGTTGTATCAATGTTCGAAACAACATCATTCCAACGCCGCAGCTGTTCTTCGGTCGGTTCTTTTTCTTCAGCCGTAGCAAGGTGAGTAAACACACCCTCAAATACGAGATAATCGGCTTTTCTGACTTTTTCTATATATTTAACTGCTAATTCCGAACGTACGCCAATACGATTCATGCCTGTATCAATTTTTACATGAACCTTTGGTTTTATACCTGTTCTTTCATATACTTCTTTGCAAGCATCAAGATGCTCATCATTAAAAATAGATATTGAAATATCGTTTTGTGCTGCTGCCTCAACAGCCCAAACAGGAACTGCACCGACAACAAGTATAGGAGCTTTTATTTTTATTTCTCTTAAATCCAACCCTTCATCAATAGAAGAAACCCCAAACCAATCCACACCTGACGCAAGCATAGTTTTGGCAATCATCTGAGCACCGTGCCCGTACGCATCGGCTTTGACAATTCCCAAAAATTTTTTTTCTTTAGGAATAATTTTTCTTATTTCCCGTATATTATGCGCAAGACTTTCGAGGTTAATCTCAACCCACGCATCTTTGTGTATATTTATATTTGATTGACGAACGTTACGCATTAAATCATTTCCCCATTAAGATACCATGTTCTGGCATTTGTAATTCTAACATTAATAAATTCGCCCCTCAAATCCCTGTCGCAAGGTATGTGAACAATTTTATTGTTTCTGGTTCTGCCTGTAATAACTTTATCACCATTTTTACGAACTTCAAAGTCTTCAATCAATACTTCCATTTCCCGCCCGACATATTTTTGGTTGGATTTCAGACAACATTCTCTGTTGTGTTCATTTAATCTTGCCAGACGTTCTGTTTTAACTTCTTCAGGAATATAAAGGTCTGTCCATTTTGCGGCAACGGTTTTTTCTCTCGGTGAGTAGGCAGCAGTATTTGAATAATCAAGCTCAAGTTCTGTCATAGCTTTAAGTGTATTTTGGAACTGTTCCTCTGTTTCTCCTGGAAAACCCGCTATAAAATCACTTGTGATTGTAACATCTTTCACTCTTGAACGCAGATGGTCGCATATTTTTTTGTAAATTGCATAATTATATCTGCGGTTCATTTTCTTTAAAACGTAATCGTCACCAGATTGCATTGGTATATGAAAGTATTCGCAAACCTTATCAAGCTCAAGTACAGTGTCTATGAGTTCCTCCGTGATATCTGTCGGGTAATTTGTTACAAAACGGATTCTGAAATTGCCTTCTAATGCGTTTAATTGTCTTAGAAGCCAGGACAAATTTTGATGCGGTTCTAAGTCCTTGCCGTATGAATCAACATTCTGACCTAAAAGCGTAATTTCCTTAAAGCCCTCAGAAAGCGCCTTTTTAGCTTCTGCAATTATCAATTCAGGTTTGCGTGAACGTTCACGTCCTCTTGTATAAGGGACAATACAGTAGGTGCAGAAGTTGTTACACCCTTCCATTATTGGAATCCAAGCATTTATACCTTTAACACGATTGATTTTAATATCTGATTCTTGATAGGGAGTTTCGTCGATTGAAACAATTCTTTCGCCGTTTTCTATTCTTTTAACTAGTTCAGGAAGCTCATAGAGTCTCTGCGTTCCCAATACCAAGTCAACATATGGTGCACGTTTAAAAACTTCTTTTCCGTACTGCTGTGCTACACAACCTGCAAAAATAATTTTGGGATAGTCATTGTACACTCTGGTTCCATGTTCGTTTATATTTACCCCTCGGCGTTTCCCCCAAACTCCTATTTGACTGTAGGCCTTGTCTTCGGAAAGCTTACGAATTGAACAGGTATTAACAATGAGCATATCGGCTTCTTTTGGATTTTCAGTCTGATAATACCCGCAATATTCAAGCATACCGTACATACGTTCGGCATCTGATTTGTTCATCTGACATCCCATTGTTTCTATGTAAACTTTTTTCATTACTTACCCATTAAATATTCATTTATAGCTTTAGCGGCTTTCTTACCTGCGCCCATTGCGTTAATTGCATTTGAAGTCCCTACAGGAGCGACATCTCCACCTGCGAAAACTCCGGAAATTGATGTTTCTCTTGTGTCTTCGTTAACCGTAAAATAACCTTTTCTGTCAGTTTCGAATACAATTCCGTCAAGCTCAGAAGACTTTTGGATAATAGGATTCGGGCCAGTTCCCAGCGCAACAATTACGGTATCAACATCTACGGTTTCGTATTTCCCTGTTCCTACGGGTTTTCTTCTTCCGGATTCATCCGGTTCACCGAGTTCCATTATTTCAAACTTCATTCCGTCAACATAACCTTCTTCTTCAAGGATTTCAACAGGAGCCATAAGAAATTTAAATATTACTCCTTCTTCTTTTGCATGCCTGATTTCTTCAAGACGGGCCGGAAGTTCTTTTTCGGTTCTTCTATATATTATATAGACCGTTTCAAAACCAACCCTTACGGAAGTTCTGGCAGCATCCATTGCTACGTTTCCGCCGCCAATTACTGCTACAGCTTTGCCAACTTTTAGCGGGGTTGCATTAGTTTCTTCATTAGCACCCATAAGATTGACTCTGGTTAAAAATTCATTTGCGGAAAATACTCCGTTCAGGTTCTCTCCCGGAATGTTCATCATTTTGGGAAGTCCCGCTCCAGAGCAGATAAATATTGCATCAAAACCGTCATCCTTAAGTTGTTTTAGAGTAATTGATTTACCTACAACAACATTTTTTTCAAATTTAACTCCCATTGCCTTTAAACTATCCAGTTCTCTGTCAAGAATTTTTCTGGGAAGCCGGAATGGCGGAATACCATACCTTAAAACACCGCCAAATTTGTGAAGTGCTTCAAAAACGGTTACATCATGACCTTCTTTTCTTAAATCTGCGGCAGCTGTTATACCTGCGCAACCGGAACCAATAATAGCAACTTTTTTACCGGTAACGGATGGAACAGAGGCATGTGCACCCGTATTATCTCCTACGTACCTTTCCAATGCACCAATAGCGAGGGCTTCACCTTTAATTCCCAAAATACAATTTCCTTCGCACTGTTTTTCCTGAGGGCAAATTCTTCCGCATACCGATGGAAGCATACTTGTTTCACGTATGATATCGCCAGCTTGCTCAAGCTTATCTTCTTTTAATGCTTTTACAAAATCAGGAATCTTTATATTAACGGGACATCCCGCAACACATCTTGGGTTTTTACAATTTAAGCATCTGGAAGCTTCTTCTTTTACCTGTTCCGCGGTTAGGTTTTCTTCCACCGCTTCAAAATTATGTCTGCGTTCTAATTTATCTTGTTCTTTAGGTCTTTGCCGCATTTGAAACTCTCCTTAAAAATATCCTATGCTAATTATATATTAAAATCTTTTATTGTATAATATGAACCATGAAAACAATTATTTTTGTATTCGGAACAAGACCTGAAATTATCAAGCTTGCACCCGTAATATTAGCGATGAAGAAAAGAGAGTCCGACTACAAGGTTATTCTTTGCAACACCGAGCAGCAAAAGGAACTTTCTAACCAAACGCTTGAATATTTTGGGCTAAAAGCGGATTATAATTTGGATTGCATGCGGGAAAACCAGTCGCTTTCATCTGTTCAATCAAGAATTTTGACGTCGCTGGACAAAGTATTTGAAGAAAATTCTATAGATGCCGTTGTTGTTCAAGGAGACACAATGACCGTACTTTGCGGAGCATTAACAGGATTCTATCATAAAATTCCCGTTTTCCACGTTGAAGCGGGCTTAAGGTCTTATGATATTTATGAACCCTTTCCGGAAGAAGTTATGCGTCAAATGACATCAAGAGTTGCGGAACTTCACTTTGCACCAACCGTTGACAATATGGTTGCACTCCTTAACGAAGGAATTTCAGAAGATAAAATTCATGTTGTAGGAAATACGGTTATTGATGCGCTTTTCTGTCTTTCAGATGAAGTTGTGGAAAATTCTAAAAAATTCTTTTCAGATAAGAATATCAAAATTGATAACAAGCTTGTGTTAATCACGGCACATAGACGTGAAAACCATGGGGAAAGGATTGACCGTATTATTGATGCCATAAAATATTTAGCTGAAAAATACTCTGACCATACTTTCGTAATTCCGGTTCATCCGAATCCAAATGTTCACGATAAGATTTACAATCGATTGGAAAAATACGATAATATAAAACTTTTACCGCCATTGGATTATCCAAACCTGGTTTACCTGATGAAAAATGCAAAACTTATTCTTTCTGATTCTGGCGGGATTCAAGAAGAAGCACCTACATTCGGATGTCCAGTCCTTGTGATGCGTTATGAAACAGAACGAAAAGAAGGAATTGAGGCCGGAGTTTCAAAACTTGTGGGAGCTGATTACGATAAGATTGTCGAAGAAAGTGAAAAAATCCTTTTTAGGGGTAAATCGGAAACCAGATTGAGTGCTAAAAACCCATACGGTGACGGAAAAACAGCCGTTAAGATCGAACAGATAATAAGAGAATATTTTAGAGTGTAAAGGAAACTGTATTCATGCAGCGTTGTTCGTGGGTGGATTTAAAAAGCCCTTTGTATATCAAATATCACGATGAAGAATGGGGAGTCCCCAAATACGATGACAGAGATTTGTTTGAACTTCTTATTTTAGAGGGTTTTCAAGCCGGACTTTCTTGGATTACGGTTTTAAAAAAACGTGAAGCATTCAGAAAGGCATTTGACAATTTTGGGGTAAATAAAGTCGCAAAATATGATGAGACAAAAGTCGCAGAACTTCTAAATAACGAAAATATTATCAGGAGCAGAAACAAGATAGAAGCCGCAATAAACAACGCAAAAGTATTTATTAATATTCAAAAAGAATTTGGAAGTTTTTCAGACTACATTTGGAAATTTACAAGGGGTAAATGTATTAAAAACACTGATGATAAAATTCCTGTTTCATCTCCGCTTTCTGATATGGTATCAAAAGACCTCAAAAAGAGAGGAATGAAATACGTCGGAACAGTCATCATATATTCATACCTTCAGGCAATCGGTGTGATCAACGACCATGAACGTGATTGCTATTGTTACAAATTGATAAAATAGGGCTTTTATTATAAAATCAGACTACATGCAAATTGTCTTATATTAAGGAGGTTTCAATGAAAGTATACCCAATCAATAATTATTCTTTGCAAAATAATACAAAACCTGGTTTTAAAGGGGATTTTGTTCATAATATTGATCTTATGAAACTTATAGAGCATTCCAACAAAGATAGTGCAAAACGATTTGAAAGAATTACTCAAGAAATAAAGAAAATACCTGACAATATAGTTTTTTGGATAGGAGAGTTTTACTCTGAAAATGATGCTGAAAAAACAATGGATTTATCCTACGACTTGTTCCACCAAATCGGAAATGACAAGAATACTAAGAAATTTATGAAGTGCTTTTGGGCAAAAGATATTCCTGCGTCATTAAGACTTTCAAAAGTAAATGAAGAAATTGAAAAATTCTATGGCAATAAAATCAAATTGAACTAAAAGGATGTCCTAACCAAAATATATCTAATCAACGATTATACTATAATTATAAGTGTGTTTTTTTCTATAAAAAAAGTTCTTGACTGAACGGAAAATTATTCTTCTATAAATAATCCTTCAATTTCTTTGCACATATTATTTTTGTCTTCAGGCGGAATTTCTTTTTCGTAAAAGTACTCAAGTTCTTCATTTATTTTAGACAATTTTTGTGAATAAGGTACGTCATCATAAACATATGCTAAGGTTCTTTTGGTTTCTTTGTCTTGACCATTTTGTTTATATAAATAATAATTTTCATACCAATATGTTTCGCTTCCATTATGTATTTCCGTTTCAAACTCAGCTGATTCAACCCAAAATATTAAACCGTCTTTAACTTTTTTTATATTTTGCAAAACCTCTTTAAATCTTTTCAACGCTCCAATATTTGATTTCTGCATCAAATATTTTATATCTTTATTTTTTACAAATTCACCTTTGAAATTCACCTTTTGTGAATTGTATTTTATATAATTTTGCTGTTGTACTGGTTGAATTCTCATCTGTAACCCCTCATTAGAATACACATATAACAGTCAATTGGTATGCTTATTATAGGATAAATATTATACATTTTCAACATTCGCGTTTGAAAATCTTATGTAAAAAGCTTTTATGCTCCGGCTGTTTTGGGGATAATTTTTCCAAATCTTCAACCCTTTTTGTTAAGCTTGATATGAGTTTGTCATAGCTCACTGCATCAACTGCATTTCTATCTGCCGGAGATTCAGAGGGAAGAAGTCCAACATACTGCCGCTCCAGTTTAAGAAAATCTATAATCTCTTTAACCGCATCTGCGCTATACTTATAGTCTTCGCAGCTTATATCATCCCACCCCATTGTACATGTAACCTTTACAAAATTTTTGCCATAAGCTTCAGAAAAAAACCCCCATCCATCTTTACCTTTTATCCAATATTGCAAAGCTTTAAGTCTGCGTATAGGAGAGCACGCCTCCTTTTTCCCTACAAAACCTTGGTCATACGCAGGCCCGCCTAAATATTTATTAATCGTTTCATTTTGGACCAAGATTATGTCACACTCGTCATAAGGTTTTTCATCAAGTGAAACGACTGACAAAACGGAGCCGGGCTGAAAGCACTTTTCCATTACTTTTTTTGCCCGCTCCAGTATCCCGAAACATACATTATTTATCATTCTAAACCCGGGTATCGGCTCTTTTCTTAAATGGTATTTGCCAAGCGTTGTACCGTATTTATTACAAAGCGATTCTAAACAATCATTCCTAATCTCATGTACATAATGAACAAATTCCGGCGACACTGTTCCTTTAAAATTGTTGTTATTTTTCAAACCGCCCTGTTTGCAATCATAGTTATTAACGGTATTAATTCGCATAAATACTAAGTTCCCTAACCTCTACTCTAACACAAAACCCGTAAAAATATTTTTTGCTAATGTTTAATTGAAGCATTAGAATATCTTTGTTATAATCAAAAAAACTAAACAATAGGGGATATAACAGGAGAGCACTCAAAATGATTAAAACATTACAAGATATAATTTCCGAAGAAAAAATACACATAAGGTATTCTGACATAGATTTTGACAAGAGCTTGAAACCGTTTTCGCTTTTAAACTTTTTCCAAGATATAGCAAGCGATAACGCAGAAAGATTAGGATTCGGATATTCTGCTATTTACCCAAAAGGTTTGATGTGGGTACTTTTGAAGTATCGAATCGAAATTTATCACTACCCCGAAGATATTCAGGATTTGGTGCTCAAAACCGAACCAAGGGGTTACAACAAACTTTTTGCTTACCGTAACTTCGAACTAAAAAGCGGCGGAAACGTTATTGCACGGGCTTCAAGCATGTGGTCGCTTGTTGATGTAAATACTCTTTCAATCGCTAAAATTGAGGGAAATATTGAGAGCCCTTACCTGATTAAGCACGAACAAAAAGAAAGCGATTTGAATTTTGAAAAAATACCTGAAATTACAGGTATAGATTATGAAAAAGAATTTGAAGTCAGATACAATGATATTGACGTAAATATGCACGCAAATAACGGAAACTATATTATTTGGGCATTGGAGCCATTACCTACAGAGTTTCGGCTTAATCATAAACTTAAAAACATTGATATGCTTTATAAAAAAGAGGTTAAACTCGGCGAGAAGCTTATTTCTCAAGTTCAAACAATTGAAAATACTACACTGCATTCTTTAAAACACACTGAAAGCGGGGATATATTGTGCCAGCTTAAATGCGAATGGGTGGGGTAAATAGGAAGAAAAATTCCTCCTCCATTGTGGGGAAGAACAATGCGACAAACAATTTATAGGGCATGCAAGGAGTGAACAATGGAAATTTTCAAAGCTTCAAATTTGGAAAATAAAAGATATAATCTGACAAAGCTTCTGGAATACGGATTTAAGGCTGTAACAAACGGTTATGAGTACAAGGTTGAACTTATGAACGGAGATTTTGTTCTGACTGTTAATATTGACACAGAGGGTAAATTGTCAACGGAAACTACTGAAAAAGACACGGGTGATTTGTACACGCTCCATTTAACTTATTCAGAAGGTTCTTTTGTCGGGCGAATCAGAGATGAATACAACAGCGTATTAAAAGATATTGCGGAAAATTGTTATGAAATGGAAATATTCAAATATGAATATTCCTATAAAGTCATTGATTACATAAAAGCAAAATATAATGATGATGTTGAGTATCTTTGGGAAAAATTTCCGGACAACGCCATTGCAAGAAGAAAAGATAATAAAAAATGGTATCTTGCAATACTTACTGTAGGTAAAGATAAGCTCGGTTTTGATTCTAAAGAAAATGTAGAAGTAATAGATTTAAGAGCCAAACCTGAAGAAATACAATCTATGATTAAAGATTTTCCCATTTATCCCGGTTATCATATGAATAAAAAACACTGGATTAGTATAATGCTCGACGGTTCGGTTGGTATAAATGAAATTTTTCAAAGAATTGATGAAAGTTATATTCTGGCTAAAAAATAAGGGGTAAATATAAAGGAGGTAAATATGAGGGGTAAATTAAAGGTATTGTTGTTTAACGGTTCACCGCATAAAGATGGCTGTACTTATACGGCCTTGAAAGAAATTGAAAAAACTCTTGCCGAAGAGGGGATTGATTCCGAGATTTACCAAATCGGAACGGAACCGATAAGCGCTTGCAGAGCATGTTATGCCTGCGGAAAGCTCGGTAAATGTGTTATTAATGACAAAGTTAACGATTTTGTAGAATATGCTGCCGGATTTGACGGATTTATATTCGGCTCACCTGTGCATTATGCTTCAGCGTGCGGAGGAATTACAGCATTCTTAGACAGGGCATTCTTCACCGCATTCCGCTCGGGTAGAGGTGATATTTTTATGCATAAACCGGGGGCAGCTATTGCAAGTGCAAGAAGAGCCGGAACAACCGCCACTCTTGACCAATTAAACAAGTATTTCACAATTTCTCAAATGCCTGTAATTTCGGGCAGATATTGGAATATGGTGCATGGCGCAAAAGCAGAAGAAGTACTTCAAGATGAAGAGGGTTTACAGAACATGCGTATTCTTGCCCGTAATATGGCTTGGCATCTGAAATGTAAAGAAGCTGGAGAAAAAGCGGGGATTCCAATGCCTAAGAAAGAAGAAACTGTATTTACAAACTTTGTTCGGGAATAGCCGCATATACCACTCACCAGAATTTCTAATATTCGAGCAAAACTCTCATATTGAAAAATTTCCCTCTCCCACAAGGGGCGAGGGGGTTATTACCTGACATCAGTCCTCGTAAATTGCATTGCTCAAGGTGATACTGGCTCGGTTAATATACTTTCGCCTGCGATTTTTTCACCTTTTATGATATATTGGGCGGTTTCTGTTTTCATCAAATGATTATCTACAAATGAATATGATTCCAATTTGAGATAATTAATTCCTGAAAATTTATCGCCTGTAATCCTTATATTTACTGTGTCAGTCAAGACTTTATTGTTATCATAGGGTGTTTTTTTAGAAAAAACTATTAAATTACCTTCGACTGTTTTAACCGAAACCTCAGCAGTGGCTCCGCTGTTTGGATTGGTTAGCGTAATTTTGTCGTTAACTCTTGTAAGATTCCAAAAATCAATACTTTGCGGTTTAAATGTTCTATAAGAATTTGTATCATCGAGTTTTGCACTCACCCTCCACGTTCCGAACAGTGATTTCGGGACATCTTCAATAGAAACACCCGCTTCCAGAACTTGGGCGCTGACAGTTGAAATGCCAAATATAAGGATTGCAAAAAATATAAATAATTTTTTCATAATAAAATTATAATCATATTTTACAAAATGTCATCAGCTTTGGACTTATATTCTAATAAATAAACCGCCTTTTGGAGGCGGTTTATAAACTATAGAACACTGAAAATCAAGCCAAATTTTGTTCTTTCAAAATAGCTCTTTTTTCACGATCAGCTTTAATTATCGAAGTTCCCATACCTAGCAAACCGGCTGCCGTAAGGGTTATCATTGCAATTCGCCCATATTTATTTTTGTCCATAAAATTGCAAATCTTCTTAGAAATACCAGATTCAGGGAACAACATAGGTATTGACATTGGTAACATAGCCGTAAGTGAAGCTAAACCCAGTAATGCAGTTCCTCTTTTTGGCTGTGCTTTTTGATATGCTTTTATTCTGTCATGCGACGAAACATTATTTGCTTTGAAAGCTACTTCATCATTATTTGGTTGTCTTTCTAAATTAAGATTTTGCGCATTTTCAGTCATATATTGCATAAATGCACTCAATGGAAGCTGCCTCACACCATTTTTATCTCCGACAACTGTTACAATATCATTATTTTTAGTAGCACTTATGTGCTCACCATCTTTTGTTACAAATCTAACCTCCGTAAAAGTCGGTAAAGAACCTACTGCTTCAATCATAATAAATCTCCTTTCATTTTTACAAACCTTATACCTAAATAAAAACATTCAAAAAATGAAAATTGACAAATGTAAGCACAGCTTGCCTCATATCATATCATATCATATCATATCATATCATATAGCAGATTTTACAGGGGTTTCAGTCATATGACAACCTCTAAAAATTCGCATTTACAATTCTTAATATTTTATTTTTCATTTTATTGTATAATGATTCTGTTATGAAGCACGAATTCAAGCAAAGAGTTTATTATTCCGATACCGACGCATACTCTGTCGCATGGCACGGCTCTTATCTGCGCTGGATGGAAATGGCAAGGGTGGAATTTTGCAGAGAAATCGGCATTGATTTGGTTGAGCTTGCGAAAAATGATATTACTATTCCCGTAACAAACATAAATATCCGCTACAAATCTTCTGCAATGATTGACGATAAAATAGTTGTAGAAACCGAAATTTCTAAAATATCAATTGTCACTGCATCCTTTAAACAAGTTATAAAAAACGGTGCGACAGGGCAAATATACACGATTGCAGAAGTTGAAGTAGCCGCTGTTAATAACCAAGGCAAATTGTACAGACGGCTTCCTGAAGAACTTAAAATTAAACTTGAGGGAGCTTTTGAATGCAAAGACTAAACAAATATATTGCCTCATCAGGAATTTGCTCCAGAAGGAAAGCTGATGAACTTATTGAAAACGGTAAAGTAACAGTTGACGGAAAAATTGTTACAGAACTTGGTTTTCAAGTTGGGCCTAAAAACAAGGTTACGGTTGATGGAACACTTATAAAACCATTGAAGCTTGAATACTATCGGTTCTACAAACCGGCGGGTTATATTACGACCTCAGAAGATGAAAAGGGTAGAAAAACTATATATGATGTTATTCCGCCAGAATTAAAGCCGCTCAAACCTGTTGGACGGCTTGATAAAGATTCTACCGGATTAATTATAATGACAAATGATGGCGATTTGATAAATGAAATGACACATCCCTCAATAAAGGTTCCCAAAATCTACCTGGTAACCATTAACGGAAAAGTTACACCTGCTGATGCAGAAAAAATGTTTAACGGAATAGAGATTGAAACTGACTCGGGAGAAAAGAAAACTGCATATGCAGAAATTTTTCCGGTGGAAATAACAAATAAAAATTCCACATTAAAAGTAACTTTGTATCAGGGAATTAACAGACAAATACGTAAAATGTTTGCAGCACTTGGTTTTGAAGTTTTATCTCTTAAAAGGATACAGCACGCAACCATCACGTTGGAAGGGCTTAAAAAAGGACAAATTAAGCCAATGAAACCAAAACAGGTTAAAGAATTAAAAATATTTTTAGATAAAACCATAAAGGCACAAAATGCTTAAAATTGCTATAACAGGAAATATTGCGGCAGGGAAATCTACTGTTGAAGATATTCTTAAAGCTAAAGGGTATAAAGTATTTGATACTGATGAAATAGCTCACACGATTTTGGAAAATTCTCCGAAAGTAATTAGCGAGTTTAAAAATTACGACATTTTGACTGACGGAAAAATTGACAGAAAAAAGCTTGGAAATGTGGTATTTGCTGATTCTGCAGAATTAAAAAAGCTTGAACAAATAATTCATCCCAAAGTAAAGCAAGAAATTCTAAACATCTTTGAAAATA
>CAJOOA010000004.1 GCA_905236055.1 Candidatus Gastranaerophilales bacterium
ATAATAAAAAGGGTGCAAATGCACCCTGAAAATCCAACTATCACAAATCAATATATTATATAAAGCTCTCTCTTACTTATCTTTATTACGGCTATACCGTACAATCTCCATCCAAATTATAGTGGCTTATTCCACAAAGATTCAGCAAATTTGCTTTGAGTTGCGCTGTTTTCAACTGACAAAGAAACATTGCTCGGTGTGAAAATAAATACCATATCGCTAATCTTTTGAGCTGTTCCGCTCAATGCGTGAGCAGCGCCGCAAACAAAGTCAATTGTTCTTTGAGATTGTTCTTTATCCAACAAATCTAAATGCAAGATAACCGTTTTCTTTTCAAGCAATTTTCTTACAATCTGTGCAGATTCGCTGAATGCACGGGGTTCAATCACGGTAACTTCACCTGATTTATATGAATTCGGATGGCTAACCACTTTGGATTCTCTCTCAATTTGTCTTTCAGGTCTTGAAACCTTTGTGCCATACATTGCGTCAAGTGCTAATGTACCATCTACTTCTCCCGCATAAGCATCATTGATTCCGTCTTCAAAATCAAATGCTCCGTCTCCCTGATCATCGTTAAAGCTCTTTGTTAAAAAGTTTACAAACCCTTTGAATCCTTCTGATAGTGCCATTTCTCCTCCAATATATTTTATTTAGTAAATAACTTTCTTCCTATTCTAATCATTGTTGCGCCTTCTTCGACCGCGATTTTGTAGTCATCACTCATACCCATTGAAAGTTCGTTAAGCTTTATGCCGAAACTCTTTTCTATCTCCTTTTTGAACTCACGAATATCGCTAAACAATTTTCGAAGTTCCGTTCCGGTAGCTCCCAGCGGTGCTATATTCATCAAACCGACAATTTCCAAATTATCGAATTTCAGAATTTCGGGCATATCTGCCAACAAATCCTCTTTCAAGTATCCGGATTTCTGAACCTCATTCGCATTATTAACCTGCAAAAGAAGTTTCACCTGTCTGCCCGACTCCCGAATTGCTTCCGATATAACTGATGCAACCTTAAGGGAATCTACCGAGTGTATATAATCAAAATTCCGAACCACTTTATTAACTTTGTTTGTCTGCAAATGCCCTATAAAGTGAAATTTGGAGCTTTTTCTTATATCCTCCGGCAAAGATTCTATCTTTTTTACCGCCTCAATCGCACGCGATTCACCAAAATCACGCAAACCAGCTTCGTAGCCCTTTATTATAGAATCCAATCCGTAATACTTTGTGACTCCTATTATTCTTGGTTTACAAGGTGCAATTTCTTTTTGAATGCCGAGAAGGTTTTCGCTGATGTTATTAACATCAATTTCAACCTCTGCTCCCCAACAACAACGCGGTTTCGATTTATCTTCCGCTATGTAATCAGTTTGCCCACTCGTCTGAGCCATTTCTCTCGACCTCTCCTGTATTATATAATAGTTTTCATGAGCAGTACAAATACTCAAATGTAACAGTTTTTCTGAATCATGCCATCATGCCAAAACCCATGATTTACATGGATTTCGACCATGTTGGAAATGTTAAGTTTTGTAAATTTCACCAGTTTTGTTAAGAACTTGACATGATTTTTCATGCTTGCAGCATGCTAGGGCATGCCATTTTTTATTTAGCTATTAACTGCCCAGGTATGCAAGTGTTTGCATGACTTCGCTTGCAGCAGAGAACACTCTTGAGTTCATTTGTATCATTCTTTGCGCCGTAATCATGTTCGAAAGTTCTGCAGCGATATCAACATTAGAGCCCTCGTAGCCACCGGATTCAATCGGTCCGAATGCCATTTCGCCTGCCATACCGTAATATACATCACCTGTATCAGGGCCCCATTCCCAAAGGTTATTACCTACAGAAATCAAACCCTCTTGGTTAACCATAGTTGCAAGTTCCAATGCAAAATTAGAGTTCACAATTGATGAGCCCTGTGCTGTTACATCGCTTCCGGTAATTGCAACACCCTCTGGAGTTATATATTTCCACTGGACAGTGTCTGCGTCATCAACATATTGTGTTAAAACAGAGCCGTCGTTGTAGGTAGCAACCAATATTCCGTTTTCATCAATACCTACATTGCTTAGTG
Source organism: Candidatus Gastranaerophilales bacterium (assembly GCA_905236055.1). Classification (GTDB taxonomy): domain Bacteria; phylum Cyanobacteriota; class Vampirovibrionia; order Gastranaerophilales; family Gastranaerophilaceae; genus CAG-196. Next base: position 2,086 of record CAJOOA010000004.1, read on the forward strand.
ATATAGCATTGCTGTCATTATAATTTATCATATCCTGCAAAGTAACAACCTCGTTTAAGTTATTCGAAGTTTTATTTACTGTACTCAAACCTGTTTCACCGCAGAAATTACTTGTAGTTCCTTCAGAAACGAATTCGTCAATTGTTCCCGTATAAGAAATTTTACCGTCTGCGGCATTGAAAGAAACACCTGCTATTCCGGCAGCAGCTATAGCTGTATTAAAATCTGAAACAAGTTCAGAAATTGTGGTACTGCCATCGCCCACAGGTAAATCGGCATAATCAGTGCCTACTCTTATGCGGACAACACCTGTTGTAATACTTGCGTTATTGAGTTCCTCAAGTGTTTTGCCACCGATATTTGAATCACCGCTTATTACTGCAAGCATATTTTTAGGAATTTTAACACTTTTATCTGAGCCAGCATTTGAATATACGGATTTTGCACCCATAACTTTCATACCATTCTGGGTAACAAGGTTGCCCGCGGAATCAACCGAAAAAATACCGTCACGAGTAAAATATGAATGTTTATCTGCATCCTGTACTACAAAGAATCCTGTTCCTGATATCATACAATCTAAATCACGTCCTGTTGAAATGAATGTACCGTAATCAAAGTTTCTTGTAATTCCTCCAACTTTTACACCGACACCGATTTGTTTAGGGTTAGTACCGCCACCGTTTTTGGTAGCTGCACTTCCATAAGAAAGGTTGCGTGAATAAAGATCCTCAAATACCATATTTGCAGCTTTAAAAGCCGTAGTATTGATGTTTGCAACGTTATGTGCAATAACGTTAATCTGCGATTGCCCGGCGTTTATACCGGTACTGGATGTGTGTAATGCTTGTGACATTTTTCCTCCTGCCTCTTATTCTATAATTTAGTCTGGTATTATTTCTATTTATTGTTCTTGATTATCTTTGACATTTAATATGTAAGCTATTGAATAATACTTATCTCCTACTTTAACCTTTCCGGTTCCGTCTTCAAAGCTTGCTTCAGTTACCTTACCCGTAATTTTATGTGTGCCTGAAGGATCATCCGGATCTTTAAGAGTTACATCTTTACCTATCAAGGAAAGCGTTTGAGTGATTTCCGAACTCGTCGACATATCATTGTATATTGAAGATACATATTGCATACAATTATTGAGGTTATCATTCATTTTTGTCATTTGTTCAAGAGAAGAATACTGAGCCAATTGAGCCAGCCACTCCGAATTATCCGTCGGCTCTGTAGGATCCTGATGCTGCAGCTGCTGCAACATTAAGGTCAGGAACATATTGCTATCGTTCACATCCTGAACAGATGCTCCCGTTGTATTTTTGCTTTCCTGAAGCTTGTAAAATGCCGTTTGATTTTGCATTGATGTTATTTCGTTTGTTATTGACATAATTCCCCTCCGCTATACATTACCATTTTTCTTTTTTAAATTTTCCGCCATTGTCTTTTCAAATAAACCTTTTTCTTTTTCTTCTTTATTTTGTCTTGCTTGTTCTTTATTTCCGCCTTCCGAATCCTGTTGTTCCGTCCAATCGGGGTTGTATGGTTCTTCGGTTTCGGATACCTTTACGGAAATATTATCCACACTCACACCTTGTGTAAGCAGATTTTCTCTAAGACCATCTATTCCTTTCATCAATAGGTCTCTTGCCTCGTTAGTTGTAACCGTAAATTGTGCAGATAATCCGTCTTTTGAATTTATTATTTGTAAATTAACTTTTCCTAATGACTCAGGATTAAGCACTATGTTAACTTTTGATGTTGTTTTAATAGAATCAAGATGTTTTGTAATTTGTTCTATTATTTTTTCAGAGCTGACTTCAACCGGTTTAGATTGATTCTGAGTATTAAGAGTTTTTGCCATACTTGAATCAAATTTCTCTATATTTTGATTCAGCATGATTTTTACCCCAAACTCTTCTGCCGATTCTTGCTGAGTCGCCGATTCACCATCAGAATAACTTGTTTCTGAGCTTACTGATTCTATATTCAACTCATCTAACATATCAGTATCAATATCCAACGCCTCTTCAGAAGCTTGTTCGTCTGTTTTCAAATCAACAACTTTAGCTATCTTAGCATTTTCAGCATAATCTTCAGTCATATTGATTTCGTCAATAAGTGTATTCAGACTTTCGGCATTTGTGTAGTTTGAATTTTCAACATTTACACTTTCAAAATCAGCATTAACAGCTACGCTTACTGCTGCTTGGAGTTGACTTACTATTTCATTAATATCTCTTGCCAGTGTTAAATCTAGTGAATTTTCCATATTTACCTCTTGAGATGCCTGCATTAATATTTCCCTGAAATTATCAGTTATTTCTGCCATATCCCAAGTATGATTAATATTATTTTTTATATCACCGAGCGTACAATCAGCTTTTTTTATAGTTTTGTCCAATATTGTATTAAATCTCGGAGCGACAACGGAACCATCAATACCGGTTGTTTTCATAGCACCAGAATCGTCTGATACCGGCGGCTGTTCAGCTGCTAGCTTCATATTATTCAAAATATCATAGTTTGTTGAAATTGCTTGCGTCATTCTATATTAAACCTTGCTGATGTTATGTCATCTGTTTCTTTTATTTCCGAAGCCAGAAAATCCTTATAATACTGTTCTTCCTGTTTTTCTTTTAATTTTTTCAGAACCTCTACTTTTTTATGTGCCTCTCTGACTTCTTCCTGTTTTTTTTCAAGAATTGCTTTTGTATTTGCTATAAGCCGTCTTTGATTAGTTTCGTCATTTACAAGCTTTAGCCCATAATCTCTGTGTCCTTCCACCTCCGGAATATCGAACACTTCTTTTGTATACAAAGCTTCCATTTCCTCACTATTTCTTATCTGTGCTTGAAGTATTTCCTCCAATTTGGCTTTTTGTTCATTAAGAACAGCGAGGATTTTTGCCGCTTCGATACGGCGTTTTTCGAGTTCGTTTTCTCGCATATCAAGCACGACTTGTAATCGAAACTTGAATCTTTTCAATTTGCCTCTCCGTTATTAGTCTGAAAACAGTGCACCATGCACCTCTACTACTTTAACGCATGACAGCATGCTACCCATCATATATATGGTTGAATTTTGGAGCCGAAAGGCATGTCTTTATTGATTATTGAATTGACAGCAGTGGGAAAATTTTTTATACTTTCTGTTATGTATATTCCGTACGAACGAATTGGCTGGATTATTAATAAATTTATTAACAATAAGAAAATCAAAGATTTTTTTTATAACCTTAAGATTGCTCAAAATATTAAATATATAGAAAAAAATAAGCCATTTGTAATTAAAAAACTAAAAAATAAACTTGAAACAAATCAAAAAATCAATGCGATTTTTTATGTTTATGACGAAACAAAATGGAAATGTCAAGCATTATACAATTTGCTGAAAGAAGATTTGCGGTTTGAAGTTATGGTACTTGTTACCAAGACCGCTTGTCAAAACAAAGACAACCCAAGCTATATATCCGATGAACAATTAATAAAAACTTATAACTTTTTCAAAGAAAAAGGGATAAACGTAAACTATGCATATGATGTTAAAACTACAAAATTTATTCCTTTTAAAAATTTTGAGCCGGATATAATATTCTATCAACATCCTTGGTATGTTCAAACAGAACAAGGTCCGGTTGTCTGCTCAAAATTTGCAATAACTGGTTATATTCCATATTATTTCCCAATAGAAACTGCTGATATTGACTGCAATTTAAGGTTTCACAAATATGTGGAAAATTATTACATTTTGGATGAGTATACAAGGGAAAAATATTTATCAAAAAATCCGGAATTGGCAGCTAAGCTTAAAGTTGTCGGATATCCTTATTTAGATGGTTTTATCGCAAGTAAAAACCCGAAATCCGATTTGTGCATTATTTATGCGCCACACTGGACTATTGGCGGAAATGGTCTCGCTTATGGAACTTTCGAATGGAACGGTCAATTTATACTTGAATACGCAAAGGCACATCCTGAAATAAAATGGATTTTTAAACCGCATCCGCTATTAAAAAAAGCCCTAACCGATTTGAAAATAATGACAGAAGGAGAAACCGAAGAATATTATTCACAATGGGCAGAGCTTGGAATGAAATATGAAAGCGGTGATTATCTCGGACTTTTTGAGAAATCGGATATGATGATAACTGATTGCAGCTCATTTCTCGGTGAATATTTTGTAACAGGAAAACCTCTTATTCACTTAATGTCTGATAAATCTCAATTTAGAAATTCTGATAATCCGATACTAAAATCTTACTATAGGGCTGAAAACATTGAAGAACTTAAAAACTTGCTTGAAATATTACCAAAGCAAGATAATATGAAAGATTTACGGTTAAAAATCCTTGAAGAATCCGGATTAAAAAATAATTCTGCTTCAAAAAAAGTTCTGGAAGATATTCTAAAAATTTTGTGATTCTATCTTGAAATCAAATGTGGTATACTAAAACAAGAAAGTATTAAGGAATTAACTAATGGCGACATTTAAAGATATGGAAGATAGCTTGAAAAGTTTCATTATCCAAGAACAGTCTGATGCGCACAACATAAAATCTCTTAACAATGCTAAGTACAATAATATAAAAATACTGATGGATCCTACAAAAAATCCAATTCCTCATGTCACAATAAGAATATCTATATCCGAGGCAACTTACAATCTTGATAGCTTTAGCAAATCCAATGGTGGATTGGGCTACGAAGAACGTTTTGTCATTAAATGGTTCGGAAGATTTGGAGTAAAAGAAAAACTAAATGAACTTTGGAACTATGCCGAAAAAGCGAGAGAGGGTAAGTAATATGAAATACGGCGAGTTGTCATCAAATCCCGTAAATGTATTATTGCAACTTGTCGGCGGAAAATGGAAATTTCTTATAATAAAAGAATTATTAATTAAAGAACAAAGATTTGTAGAATTAAAAAATAAATTGGGCTGCACCGCAAAAGTTCTAACAGCTAGTTTGCGGGGAATGGAACAGGACGGACTTATAGTAAGAGAACGTTACGAAGGACAGCCCCCAAAAATTGAATATTACCTTACCGATATAGGATATACACTCAGACCTGTTGTAGAATCGATGCAAAAATGGGGTAAAGAATACAAAAGATTACGTAAATTAATGGAGAAATATAAAAATGAGACTGACATATCTGGGACATAGCGCTTTTGAAATAATAATAGATGGATACAAAATATTAATAGATCCTTTTTTGGTTAAACTTCCGGATTATAATTCCATGAACGTGAATGATATTTTTGTAACACACGCACACTCAGATCATCTGGGAAGTGCAATTGAAATTGCAAAAGCAACAGGAGCAAAAATTACAGCCATATATGAACTTGCAAATTACTGTGCAAAATTCGGAGTCAGAACCAACGGAATCGGACTCGGTGCAAAAATAAATTACAAATGGGGAAAAGTTTCCGCTGTTCCGGCATTCCACTCAAGTTCGTTTATTGACGGGACTTATGGCGGATGTCCGTGCGGTTTTGTGTTTGAAGTAGAAGGAAAAGTATTCTATCATGCCGGCGATACTTCTTTAAGTTCAGAAATGAAGGCAATCTGTGAATATTATGAACCGGATTTGGCTATGCTACCTATAGGCGGCACTTTCACAATGGATATCGAAGCAGCCGTAAAAGCTGCAGAATGGCTTGGCGTATCTGCGGTAATACCAATGCACTATAATACTTTTGATAAAATCAGTGTTAATATAGAAGATTTTGAACGACAAATCCGCCAACACGGTAAAATACCGCTCATTATGCCAATCGGCGCAACTAAAGAATTTTAGTATAATTTTATTCTGCGAACTGTTCCGCTACTTCGAAAGGTTGCTCTGCAAGCTTTAGAGTTTCGCGGTCAATAATGCCACGTTTCAATTCCGTAAAATATGCTTTTTTAGAATTGAACATTTTTCTCAAAAATTCATACGCAACTTTCGGATCACATTTAGTGCCGCAAGTAAATAAATCTACTGCCGCATATCCCAATTCCGGCCAAGTATGAATTGCAAGATGGCTTTCGGAAATAATAACAACTCCGCTTACACCATAGGGGTTAAACATATGAAAACATTTTTGAACTATTGTCGCTCCGCATTCCAACGCGGCATCTATCATAAATTTTTCGACTTTGTCTATATTATTAAGAATATTGGAATCACATTCAAAAAACTCTGCGAGTACATGCTGTCCGAGATTAACTCTGTCAAGATGTTGCTCTTCAAGAGCTTCTATAGAAGATGAGATTACTGCCAATTCATGTGCCTCCTTAAAAAACAAATTTTATCAACTCTAAACATAATACTACAAAAAACAAAAAATAAAAAACATGTACATTTTACACTTTATATGTTTACATTTTGTAACATTAAACCCTCGAAAGCAGCCGGGTTGGTAGTTTTTACTTTCTTATAGTAACTCTTTCCAAAGCCCTTACGAATTTTGTCGGCAAGTTTTCATTAGAGTTAATTGAGCCCACCAGAATGGTTTTGCAACCCAATAATTTGCCTGCAAGTATATCTGTCAAAGGTCTATCACCAATTATAACCGCCTCTCTCGGGGAAATATTTTTGGATTTGAGATACTCTGCCATTACTTTTGGATTGGGCTTGTTTGCATTCCCTATAATAGGACATGGAGCAATATTGCCCGCACTTATTATATAATCCGAATTTTTATTATTGGAAACTATTACAACTTCAAAGTCATTTTCGAAAGATTTAAACCATTCCAGCGTTTCCGGTAAAAACATACCGGATTTAGAAATCATAACTGTACTGTCCAAATCAAACATTAGGCACTTAATTCCGAGAGTTTTGAACTCATTTAAATTAATTTCATATATATTTTTTAAATTGTAATCCGGTTTTAAAAACATTTTTATTCTTACTCCTTATTAAATATATATCATGTGCATAATGAACTGTCATCAAATGCTCGCAAATAATCTTTGTAAAGTTTTGTAACAATTTGTTTTATAACCCTAAAGTTTTGCTAAAAAGTGCCGTTATACATGCAAACAAAGGGAAAAAAGGAAAAGGAGTAAACTATGAGCGGCGTAAACGGACAACAATTTGGACATTTCACTTACAAGAACAGGGATTATGATCTAAAACAATTTGACGTTAATCATAACGGTAAATTGGAAAAAACCGAAGTAGATGCCTTATTGGAAAGAATTGCACAAGAAACAGGAGAAGACATTTTAGAATTATCTAATGTTGTAAACTCGCACGACATTAATAAGGACGGCAATTTGGATATTAACGAGATGAATCGTTGGCAAATTGAAGATGGCATAAATGCAAAAGTAAGCGCATTTGATGCAACGATAAGCGCCGATTTTATCGGAGATTTAGCACAGTATCAATCTAGAGCAAGAGCTGATGTCAGAGCTTTCGCTCAACAGTTTATCAACGATGCTGTAAATAATATGGCAAACGGCAATGTGAACCTTCAAACAATTGCATCGCAATTTGAAACTCAATTGAATACACAATATACAACCGTTATTAAACCGGAATACGAAAGATTATGTAATGAAGCTAATAAAGACAAAACTATCAGTAACATAACTGACGATGCAGTAAACTATATCGTTGAAAAGAAAATTGCTGCAGGTGAAGAATTATCCGATACCCAAATTGAAAGATTAGGAGATTGGATATACGCAAAAGTTACAGAAATGGTAAATGGAGCTTCAAATTTTGATTACACACAAATTTTAAATGATATCAAGGCAATGTTGGATGAAGTTCCTGCTGATATGACAAATGATGAAGTATTCCAAGATTGGAATAGCTATTCTTCTGAGATTGAAGATGCAGGTGTTTATATTGACCAAACAGAACTTACAAACCTCAAGACAAAAGCAAAAGCATTAATTTCATACGCAATGTCAAAAGGTGTAAAATTCCAACAAAATGGTCATGATATTACCGTAAACAATATGAACAATCTGATTGAACGTGAATTTGGCGGATCAAGCGGCGGACATAAGTTAATCGAATGGGTTAACAAACTAAAAGGTGCTATTGAATCTGTCAACGGTTTATCAAGAGCCGAATTGATTGCATACGGCGCTGAAGAAATCAAAGTAGATATCGATACAGGCGTTGTAGGTGATATTCCTAAACTTGATAGAGACACTATGATGGGAGTCGTTCAAGGTATAATAGAAAAAGTAATGGGCGGAAAAGAAGGTGTAGCAGACCAATCCGCATCAGTTAGAGCTAAACTTGCACAATTATTAAGAAATGATGCTGAAAGATTTGTGGACGCATACACAGGAAACAGCTTATCTGATTTCAGCAATAAATTAGAAACAAGGCTTAACAATTACTTCGACAAACCAATTACTCAAGAAGTCCTTGATAAAGCAGGTCAACTCAAGACAGAAGTAAATGCTATCAACACAGTTGATCCTTCTGATGATATTGATACTTTGAAAGATATCCTAGCAAGATTGGATCAAGCTATTAAAGAAACAGGTCTTGAAGTTGTTGACAAGAATGGCAGACCGTTAGATTTGAGCAACATAAGAGTTGAAGTATCCACAGTTGATGAGGTAGTAGCTCTAATCAATACAATTATCAACCATATCCAAAGCTATGATAATGGAACTGACAACATCACACTTATGCAGTTAATTAGCAACAACAAGGTATACGTTGATACAGATACAGGTAATGTAGGTATCTATATCGACCCTGCGGTTGTAGAACCTATCATTAACAATTCAATTTTGAATGCTATAAATGAATTGAATGTAACAGAACATCAATCAGAAATTGCAAACAGATTGAAAGAATACGCATTATACATCCTTCAAAATTATACAGATAATGATTTAAGCAGACTTGAAGAATGGCTTACACCACAATTGGAAATGGCAATAACCAATCCTGCAATTGTAATGACAAACTACTTGGGTAATTGCTTCCTTGGCGATAAAGAAAATTATACAGTTCTTTGCGGCGATGAAAACTTCAGAAAATTAGAAAATGCTCTCAAGGGCTTTATAAGCCTCGCAAAAACTTTGGGTATTGAACTCCAAGATAATCAAGGCGGTGAGTTGACTGCAGCTAAGATTCTCCAAAACTACAACAAGGAAAATGCCGGCGAATTATTTGACTTAATTGAAAATATTAAAATGGCAATAAGCAGCAATAACGATACTATGGAAACAATGTTTGAAACTATGGAAAACGGCATATTCAAACTTACCATAACAGGAACTGCAGTAAGCACAATGAATACAGACCAAGCAATCCAAAGCGCTATTGATGAAGTTTCAGGTGATAAGTTAACATTGGCACGCAGATTAGCAGCTTATGCTATGTTGATATTACCGAATTGTCCTCACCAAAATCCTGATGACATTAAGACATGGCTCGTTGCAGAATTGAATAAATTGAAATCACAACCCGGCAGCACATTCGTTAATACATATAATGACTTATATCCGCTTGGAGGCAGAAGCGAATACAGTGTAAACTGCACAGATGCTAAACTTAAAGAATTGAAAGATGCATTCAAGGGCTTATTACAATTGGCTAATGCAGTTGGAATAACATTACATGATCCTAACGGCAATGTTATGACAGAAGCATACTTGAGCAAATTCAACAAGAACAATGCAGATACGTTATGGCAAATAATTAACAAATACAAAATTGCAATAGCTGCTTCATTCAATAAAACCACACTCAATAATGCAAATGGCTTAACTATAGGATTCGGCGCAATGGTAAGAACAGATACCGGTGTTAATGATATAACTTACTACGAAAGTTATGAACGTCACGATAGTAAGAGTGGTGCAAGAAGAGATGTCGATGTACAATTGGCCGACAAACTCCTTAAATGGGCTCAAAACCTTTGTGCAGAATGGGGTATTGCTTACAACTACCAATATGCATATGACTTATATATACAAATTCGTACTGAAGAAGTTGATGAACACGGGTGGTACAGCGGTGGTAAATATTGCTGCCACGATGATGATGCCTGCAGAGATACCAAAGATAGATTCGTCAAAAAATTCTCTAAATATGTCGGACAACAAATATAAGGCCAATACCAATAAAAAGAACCGAGGTGCGGGAAATCGCACCTCGTTTCTTTTTATAACTAACCAACCCTTATCATTGCGGAATTTCCACGATAAAGGTCGAGCCATTATTGATTTCGCTTATCAAAGAAATCTTTCCGTCATGGAGTTCTACAAGTTCTTTTGTAATAGTTAAGCCCAAACCGGTCGAGCTTTCTTTCTTAGTATAAGCGCTATCCAATTGAACAAATTTAGCAAAAATTTTGCCGTGGTACTTGGGATCAATTCCGATTCCGTTATCGTGAACAGCTATTCTGAAGCTGTTTTCCCCGCTCATCACCGCAATATCCACCTGATTGTTTTCGGGCGAATACTTTATTGCATTGCTCACCAGATTATACAAAATCTGCTGAATTTTCTGATAATCGGCAAATACTTCAAAATCAAACTGCATCTGTGCGTCAAGTTTGATATTTTTCTTTTGAGCAAGAGGTAAAAGGATATTACAAACCTCAGTAATTGCTCTTGAAATCGGGAAAGTGCTTTTTACAATTTTCATTGCGTGAGCTTCAATTTTTGACATATCAAGAATTTCGTTTATCATACCCAAAAGGTGCGTAGCCGAAACCTTTATATCGTTTATGTATTCTTCCTGTTTTTCATTCAGGTTTCCGTAAATTTGCGTTCCGAGAATCTCCGAAAATCCAAGAATCGAATTTAAAGGAGTCCTAAGTTCGTGCGAAATATTTGCCAAAAACTCATTCTTAACCTTATCCGCTTCCAGAATTCTTTCATTTTGTTCTTTTATAGTTTTGTATGCCTCGTGCTTTTCCACAATTCCGTCTTTCAGTGCTTTCAATTGAATCTTAAATACATTTGAAAGCTCCATATCCTTGAGAATGTAGGAAAGAATGCACGCAGCTACCTCAAGATTTTTCAAATCCTCTGCGGAATAGAAATTGTGTTCTTTTTTGGCAAGGAGAATTATTCCAAAAACCGTTGATTTTATAGATATTTTTGCCAAAATATAAGATTTTTTACTGAGTTTATCTAGCCCGACCAATTTTAAGAATCTGTCTTCCTGAGATATTATTTCGCCCGATTTGTCGAACAATTTCTTTTTATCAGAATTTGAAAAAGGAAACTCGGTGTCAATTTTATAGTTAGCGTGTGTTTTATAAGTATATTTTAACTGCAAGCTTTCGGGGTTTAGAAAATATATAAAACCCTCATCAAATTCCAAAATCGACGAAAGTTTTTCAAAAACAGTTTGTCCCGATTTGTCGGAATTAAGATTAATTTCGAATAATGAAGGTATTTTTTCTACAAAATCAACCATTTATGCCCTTTCTTCCAATTTTTTGCAACAGTTCAGCAGCTTTTTGACCGGCCCGATATATTTACCCCCCTAGCCGGCTGTCAGTGAGAATATTTCGTAAATTTCTTCGTCAGAAAGCTCGGTTATAATCTTTTCGCCCTCATAGACAGCCAAATCAGCAAGCTCTTTCTTAGATTTGAGCATATCGTCAATCTTTTCTTCAAAAGTTCCGAGTGTAATCATCCTGTGAACCATTACGTTTTTATCCTGACCGATACGGTAGGTTCTGTCTGTTGCCTGTTCTTCAACCGCAGGATTCCACCAAAGGTCATAGTGGATAACATTTGTTGCACTTGTCAGGTTCAAACCGGTTCCTCCGGCCTTGAGCGAAAGTATCATAACTTTTCTTTCAGGGTTATTCTGAAAATCTTCAATCAAAGTTTCCCTCTGAGGAACCGTAAGCGAGCCGTGGAAGAACGATGGCTCGGTATTACATTCTTCTCCGATAATCTTGGTCAGCAAATCCCCCATCTCTTTGTACTGAGTAAAGATAAGGGTTTTTTCCTCATTGTCCAAAATGCTGTTAACCAAATCCACGCATTTCTCGGCTTTGCCAGACAATTCCTTTGACATATCACCACTTTTTAAGAATTGATACGGATGGTTGCAAATTTGCTTCAGTGCCGTAATAAGTTTAAAGATATTACCTCTTCTGTTTACTCCCGTAAATCCGCTTATTTTCTGCATCATCTCGTTCAAAGTTTTTTCATAAAGAATTGCCTGCGGCTTTGCAAGATAGCAATAGTCGTTGAGCATCATTTTTTCCGGCAAATCTGAAATAACCTTCTTATCCGTTTTTAAACGCCTCAATACAAACGGTGAAACCGAAAGTTTGAGCTTGGAAGCCCTTTGTTTCTCCTTGAATCGCTCAATCGGAATTGCATAACTCTTTTGGAAATCCTTAAGCGAGCCCAAATACCCCTTATTAATAAAATCAAATATACTCCAGAGTTCCGTTAACCGATTTTCCACCGGAGTACCTGTCATTGCAATCTTTATATCGGATTTGAGAACTTTTATCGCTATAGTTTGGGCCGTATCCGGGTTTTTGATATTCTGCGCTTCGTCAACAACTATCATCCCCCAAGTTTGTTTTTTCATTTCCTCAACATCTATACGCATAATCGCATAAGTTGTAAGAATAATATCGTTATTTAAATCAAGTTTTCTATCCAAACCGTGATAAATTGCCACTTTTAAGGAAGGCGCAAACATCTGCAATTCCTTCATCCAGTTTCCGATAAGAGTTGTCGGACAAATTACGAGAACGGGGTTTTTGAGTTTCTTATCTTCTTTAAGTTTAAGAATCAAGCTTATGACCTGAATTGTTTTACCTAAGCCCATATCGTCTGCCATACAGCATCCGAAGCCCTTTGAAACATTTGTCCAGAGCCACTTTAAACCTGTCTGTTGGTATGGTCTCAGAGTTCCTGTTAAATCTTTCGGAGTCGTAACGTCAACCGGTTTCGCAAAATCTTTGATTACATTTGCATATGCCTCGTCATAGTTGAAATCGTAACTCTGAAGCTGACCTGACATTGATGCATGAATAAGCTCTAATCGGGTCATTTTCTTATGGTTTGCACTCGCAATTTGTTCGTATAACTTCTTACCTTCGGCTTTATCAATAATAATGTATTTTCCGTTATACTGAATCAGACCATCATTGCTTTCTTCAAGAAGTTTGTTGAATTCCTCAAGCGAAATTTTTTCATCACCAAGAGCAACTTCGTAAGAGAATTCCAAAATATCGTCAAGCGAAATAGCGCTTGTAGATACCCTATTAAAGATTTCCATCAAATCATCCGAACGTGATGCCTTGACTTTTGCATTAATAGAAGCCCTCGGAATAATTATATTTGTAAGTTCCTTAGGAAGAAGGACTTCAATTTGGGCTTTTTGCAAGTAATATGCCGTTTGCGCTATCAATTTATAAACTTCTCCGAGGTTCAGAACAAGAGAAAGCTTATCTTCGTCTTCAAACAAAGTTTCAAGTTCGGGCATATAACGCAAAGCATAGTTCAGCTGCTTCTCAACAATTTTTCCGATATCTTCGGTGTCCAAATCCCAAATTTTTTCTTCGTGATACAAATCGTCAATGAGAATAGTTTCATTTGTTTGTCTGTTTTTGATGTGAACTTTTAATTCAAATTTATCGTCACTGAGTTTATTAACCTGAAAATAAGGAATTAAATCATATTTGCCAAGATAAAGCTCGTCAAACCATTGAGCAAAATTCTCAGCGACATCTTTTCCTTTCATCAAGCTCTTTTGCTCAAGATCTTTGAGCATATAATGACCGGATTTTATATCTTTAAACCTATATGCTTTTATCCCTAAAAATTTGTAAACAAGGTAATTTAGATATTCCCGAACAAAATGTTCTACAAAATCTTTTGGCTTTTCACCTTTTATAAAAAGATTCTCAGGTACATTTTTTTCAAGCTCATTAATAATTTTTGCAGATTCTTTGTTTGAAACAATCGGCTCATAAACAATTCTGAATAAACTCCCGCCTACACCATCACGACGTTTGACAGACGGAATAAAGTAAAGTTTTTCGATAAGCTTCATTACAAAGTGCGTGAGCTTATTAAAATAAGCGAAAGTCTGCGTCAAAGATGAAAAATCAATGATTTCTCCAAAACCCCCAAAGTAATCCAAAACCAAATTCAAAGGCATAACGTAACCCATTTGCCCGTTCAATTCCTGCGGAGTAAATCGGAACATAGAGCCCTTTGATTTTAAATAGAACTGAAAATTATTTGTAGGCGTAACAAAGAAAGATAATTTACCTTTATCATTTATCAAAAAGAAATCGGTATTTCTGACTGGAGAATTCGGGCTTAGAAATATACCTTCAAATTCGTCCTCAACAAGCTGATAAATTAAGCTCAAGGTATAGCGGAAATCCTTGTTTTTAAACCCGTTCGGATTTTCACTAAGGTTATTAAAAAACTCATCAACGTTGTTTTTCTTTAACGATAAATCAATTTCTAAAGGTTTTATTTCTTCTGCCATTTTCTCTCTAAACCCCTGCGGGAACTTTTATCATACTTTGACCTGTCATTTCTTCCGGCTGTTTAAGCCCCATCAATTGAAGAATCGTAGGTGCAACATCACACAGCGCACCTCCTTCTCTCAACCCTATTTCGTAAGGCGGATTTATTATTGCAAACGGAACCTCATTTGTTGTATGCGCTGTATGCGGTTTACCGGTTTCTTCATTAACCATAACTTCTGCATTTCCGTGGTCAGCAGTAAGCACCATCGTTACATCATTTTCTTTACAGCTTTCAGCAATTTTTCCAACACAGTCATCTACAACTTTGCATGCCTTTGTTGCTGCTTCAAGATTTCCTGTATGACCTACCATATCAGGATTTGCAAAATTTACAAGGATAAAACCGTATTCCTTATTTTTAAGTGCCTGTAAAACATTCTCACAAACTTGAGGTGCACTCATTTCCGGCTGCATATCGTATGTCGGAACCTTTGGTGACGGAACAAGCTTGCGGGTCTCGTGCGGCTGAGGTTCGTCAATACCGCCGTTAAAGAAGAACGTAACATGTGCATATTTTTCAGTTTCTGCAGTTCTGTACTGATTTACTCCATTTTGTTCAAGTACATCACCCAAAATATTAACAGGTTTAAATTTCGGGAATGCAACAGGGAAATTGAACGATGCATCATAACTTGTCATTGTACAATAGTAAATATTGTCCAAAACTTTCTTTCTTTCAAATCCGTCAAAATCTTTAAAATTAATAGCTTTGGTAATTTCTCTTGCTCTGTCCGGTCTGTAATTAAAGAAAATTATCGAATCATTATCGTGAATTCTTGTTTCTTCACCGCCTGCAACTATCGGGAGCACAAATTCATCGGTTACGCCATTTTCGTAAGATTTTTTAACCCCTTCAACAACGGAATTTGCTTTTTCGCCTTCACCCAAAAGCAAGCAGTTATAACCTTTTTCCACTCTTTCCCAACGGTTATCTCTGTCCATTATATAGTATCTGCCAACTGCAGATGCAATTGGAGGTAAATTATTCTTTGATAGTTCATCTTCCACTTTTTGCAAATATTCGCAAGCGCTTGATGGCGGTGTATCACGCCCATCAAGGAATGCGTGTACGTAAACTTTGTCTAAACCCTCTTTTTTAGCCATTTGAATAAGCGCCAACAAATGGTCTAAAGACGAATGAACCCCGCCCGTCGAAACAAGCCCGTATATGTGGAGTGCGGAATTGTGTTTCTTTGAGTGGTTCATTGCCTCCAAAAACTTTTCGTTCTTGAAGAAAGAACCGTCTTTTATTGCGTTATTTATTTTTGACAAATCCTGATAAACAATTCTTCCCGCACCAAGGTTCAAGTGACCAACTTCGCTGTTCCCCATTTGTCCTGCAGGAAGTCCAACATATTCGCCATCAGCATGAATACGGGTGGAAATACCTTCTTTTATTAATCTCGGAACATTAACCGCTTTTGAAAGCTTCGTAGCATCGTACTTTGGGGCACCTTTTGAAATTCCCCATCCGTCCATAATACATAATGCAACTCTATTTACACTAACCATAATTTCTCCCCTTTATATCCACTTTTATCCCGTATAGTGTATGACAAACAGGGGCAAAAGTCAATTCGGCGCTTGCTAAAACCATCAAAATTGCCTCTCTTTAATTGTAAAGTTTTGTAAATATATACCTTTAAATTAAGCAATTATTAAGAAAACAAAAACTTTATATATATAAGGTTAGTATTTATTTAGGTTAGTTAGGTATGGTTGGTTCAATTAACGCATTATCAAATATGGAATACATGCTGTACGGGAATACTCCGGGATACGGAAGTATTAACGCACCCAGCATGATGAACAACTATTGCATGAATTTGAATAATAATTACGGGTTTAATCCATACATGAATCAGTATATGAATCCGTACTATAATACGGCAGGTCAATATAATCCTACTTTTGGTCAAAACATCACGAGCGCTTATACAGCACAACAAACAAATTCTGCTTCTAATAACGTATTTGCAGGACTTAGCACAGCAGAACAAAATGCTATTATAAACGATTACGCTCAAAGTTTGAGCCCGAGCGAATCATTTTTAGGCACAACTGTTGGCGCAGTGGGGTTCAGTACTCTCTTCCATCCTAGAGCGATATTTCATCCAATTAATACATTTAAATCATTCAAAGAAACAAACAAGTTATTTAATCTAGAAGGCAATCTGCTTGAAGCTTGGCAAAGCCCCGGAAAAAATGAAATATTAAGAGAAGCTTATGCTGCAACTAACAGAATAGATGCCCGTGCACTCAAGGGAAGAGGATTCTGGCACATCAGAAGAAACGGTTTCGTCAATGAAAAAGAATACAAAGACATAAGAAATATTATGGAAAAAGCCGTGAATGCATATAAAAAACATCCGACAGAAGAAAATCTCACAAAAATTATAGAAGCAACCGAAAGATTGAATCGTGCAAATGTTAAAGACGGTATATTGCCAAAAGGGATAAATTGGGTTAAAAATTTGGTTAGAGAAGATAAAGTAGAGATAAAAAGCGCCCTGGAAAACTCTAAACCTGTTACACAAGCCGCAGAAGATGCAGGTAAAAAAGCAACCGGATGGTTAGGACGTCTAATCGGAAATGGCGCAACAGAAACAACGGCGGCAGAAACCGCTAAAGCAGCTATGAATGGCGGCAAGTCATATTTACAAACTCTTAAAACTAGCGGAGGTGGAGCTTTTGGTGCTGTTCTTATGCTTGGATTCGAATTTTTAGGCAGTAAGGGTAAGATTAAAGATTCATTCGAA
The DNA here is from genome assembly GCA_905236055.1 of Candidatus Gastranaerophilales bacterium. Lineage (GTDB taxonomy): Bacteria > Cyanobacteriota > Vampirovibrionia > Gastranaerophilales > Gastranaerophilaceae > CAG-196. Next base: position 19,360 of record CAJOOA010000004.1, read on the forward strand.
AAAGACAGCAAAACCGGATGGAAGCAATTAGGTCAAACAACCGTAAAAGGTTTAGGAAGTGCTGCAGGTTGGGCAGCCGGTGAAGCACTTGGGACCTGGGGTACCGCAAAACTCTTTGCTAAATTCGGTTCAAAAATAAAACCGGGAATTGGAACAGCAATAGGCGCAATAGCAGGTATGGTAGTCGGTTCCATCGGATGTTGGCTATCGGGTAAAGTTACCAAAAAACTTGTAGGTCAGGATGTCGGCGATAAAGTTCAAGCAGAAAAACTTGCGAAAACAAATGAAGGTCAAATGCAGTTGGTACAAAATACAGCAGCCAGAATACAAAACGGAGACGATGTTGACAGGCAAGCACAAATAGCAATACAAAAACTATTAGCGCAATACTCATAATAGATAAAAAATATTAACCTAAATAATACGATTAACCCCCTTTTATGATAACATGTATCAAAAGGGGATTTTTTTGGGGTAAATAAAATGAGAAGCGATAATATTAAAAATGGTATAGCTAGAACTCCGCACAGGAGCTTATTAATGGCAACAGGAGTCAGCAAAAAGAATATTAACAGTCCTTATATCGGTATAGCAAGTTCGTTTACGGATTTGGTTCCGGGACACATAGGAATGCGTGATTTGGAACGTCAGATTGAAAAAGGTATCCACACAGGCGGCGGACAGGCATTTATATTCGGAGTTCCTGCTGTTTGCGACGGAATAGCTATGGGGCATGACGGAATGCGTTATTCGCTTCCTTCAAGGGATTTGATAGCAGATTGTATCGAAACAATGGCAAATGCACATCAGCTTGACGGGCTCGTTTTGCTTTCAAATTGCGATAAAATTACCCCCGCAATGCTTATCGCTGCTGCGAGATTAAATATCCCATCAATAATTGTTACTGCAGGTCCTATGCTCGACGGTGAAAGCAAGTGCGAAAAACTCACAATGATAAGAGGTTCATTCGAAGCCGTAGGCAAGTTCAGAGATGGTAAAATAGACGAAAAACGACTCCTTGAACTTGAGGAGGCATCATGCCCGTCTGCGGGTTCTTGTCAGGGACTTTATACGGCAAATACTATGGCCTGTCTGACCGAAGTTATGGGCATGAGTATTCCTTTCTGCGCAACGGCTGCGGCAGTATCATCTCATAAGCGCAGAATTGCCTTTGAAAGCGGAATGCAGATAGTTGATTTAGTCAAAAAAGATAAAAAGCCACTGGATATTTTAACAAGGGATAATTTGAGAAATGCTATAATTGCAGACTTGGCAATGGGTGGCTCAACAAATTCATTTCTGCATATTTTAGCAATAGCAAATGCGGCCGGAGTAAATGTTACGCTTGATGATTTTGAGGAACTATCAAATAAAATTCATCAAATTCTTAAACTTGAACCATCGTCTGATTACACCATGAAAGATTTCTATCAGGCGGGGGGGGTAAATGGTTTATTAAAAGTATTGCTGCGTGATATTAAAGAATTTAAAGATATTGAAGGAGTCACCCTTCAAAAAACAAGCGCGCTTGTAAAAGATGCTTATGTTGACAATAGTGTTATTCACAACTATTCGGAACCATTTACAACAAAACCCGGCTTGGGCATTCTAAAGGGGAATATAGCACCGAATGGATCGGTTATAAAGATTTCTGCCGTTGACGAAACATGCTATGAATTCAGAGGTAAGGCAAAATGCTTTGATTCCGAAGAAGAAGCTATGTCTGCCTTAGAAGCCAAGAAAATTAAAGAAGGAGATGTGATAGTTATACGCTATGAAGGTCCAAAAGGCGGTCCCGGAATGAGAGAAATGCTTGCTCCCACATCTTTGCTTGTCGGTTTGGGATTGGGAACAAAAGCGGCTCTGATTACTGACGGAAGATTCTCCGGAGGAACAAGAGGAATCTGCGTAGGACATATTTGTCCTGAGGCCGCTGATGGCGGTAATATAGCCCTTATTCAAGACGGTGATGAAATTGAAATAGATATAAATAAACGCTCTCTGGAATTGAAAGTATCCGATGAAGAACTTGAACTTCGCAGAAAAAATCTCAAACCGCACGAATGCAAAGTTAAATCCGGATACCTTGCCAAATATGCAAAAACTGTACAAGATGCCTCTCATGGCGCAATTGTATAATATTTACTCCCTCTCCATGCGGGAGAGGGCAGGGTGAGGGGGCAACAAATGGACAAGCAACAACTTAGAAAATGTGCAAAGGAAATTCGATCAAAGCTTGATATGACGGCTTTGAGCAAGATTCTTGCCGAAAAACTGAGAGAGACGGAAGAGTATAAAAACGCAAAAAATATAATGATATTCTACCCTCTTAAAGACGAAGTGAACCTTTTACCCCTTACCGAAGATAAAACAAAAACCTTTTATCTTCCCAAAATTGACGGTGAAAATTTGCTTTGCTGCAGATATGACGAAAATACTAAGCTCTGTGAATCCTGTTTCCACACGATGGAGCCGACTTCCAATCCTGAAAAATCAGCCATTATTGATTTTATAATAGTTCCTGCACTTGCAATTGATAAAAATAATTACCGGTTGGGATACGGAAAGGGCTTCTATGACAAGTTCTTAAGTCAATTTAACCCTCCCGTCAAAACCGCAGTTTGTATACCAAAACAACTCATTGTGGAAACTATTTTCCCGAATGAGTATGACATCCCGATTGATTTAATAATTACAAGCTAATCTTTTAAATTAATATGAAAAAGATTCTTTTATTGCATTATTAACAGCGCCCTTCGCAGAACCCAACTCTGCTTCAACCATTTGAAGTCTGTTTTGATATTCAGTCATCTGCATATCGAGCCGTTTTTCAAGAGCATGCAACCGGTCCTTACGTGCTTCAAATTGTTTAACAACCGGATTTTCGGGATCCAAGTCATTCCCCAAAGCCATTACTTCATCTGAAGATGCAACAAGTTCCATTTTTGCAGCCGCTATCCACTGAATCTTAGATTCCAATGAGTACTTGTATGCTGTCAAATACATCATTCTGTAGCTTGAGGTAATTAATCCCATAATCTTTTTCCTTTTGGTTTTTATCTTGTTTCGTTAAGATTTTTGCCTTTCAGGAATGTGTGTTCGTTGCTTTCTGCTATCAAATTTTCCATTTTGTAGAGTTGGTGTTTGTGATAGCTGACACGGTACTTTGCCATTTTTAGCTTTTGTCTTATGGTAAGCATGTCCTTCAGGCTTGTGACCAAACTCATGATTAGCGCCTTAAATGGATTTTTACGAATAAAAAACGACCGCGTAAAATTCAAAAAATTCACTAACCGTTTTAAGTTTTCTTGTATCTCTTCACGCATGGAACCTTGCCTCCATACACTTAGAGCTTACATATATACTAAAACCCGTGAATCTTAGAAATTGCTCTTTTTTTACACCTTTTGTTACAAATTTTAACATTTTATCTGGAATTAACTCCGCATACTTTGGAACTGTCAAATACGAACTTTTTGTTATAACTTAAAACCGGTTCTGTATTATTTAACGGCATTTTTTTTAAAAACTTTAAATTTTTCCTGTCATACATTACAGAATTGTTACAAAATTTCAAAAGCGTACTCACTGCTTTCCCGACAGGATTGTTTATGAACAAATTGTCTATCATTATTCTGAAAAAAGTGCGTCCTTGCATTTTATAAACTCTCTCTTTAATTCTTAGAAATTTAATTATTAAACTATAAATCCTGAATGTCTTTGCTCTTTCCTTCGATATCGTCTTTAAGCATTTTTCTGACTATATCAGACTGTGTATCCAACATTTTACATACAGTTTCTATATTTGCAACTTTTTGTGAAAGAATTGTATCAGCATTAGAAAGTACATTTGCCGAAACGGATTGGTATGCCGAAAGTGCAGCAGATGTTGTACCTTGCATTAAGTTACCCATAACTACCGCAGGTAAACCGAATTCACCCAAATAAGGCGCAGCTGCCGTCATAATACCGCCCCAACCCGAAACAATACCGGCAAGTGGCATCAAAATATTTGCAGCTCCTATACCGTAGCCATTTGCTGTACCTATACCGTATGCAGCCGTACTTGCAATATCGGCAATACTTCCGATTCCGGAAGCGAATCCTGTCGGTGAGCCGGAAGAAGAACCATAACCGTACAAAAGATTACCGACACCTGCTGCTCCGCCTGTTGCATAGCCGCTTAACACACTTGAAGCATATCCGCTCGGGAAGCCGGAGTAATTGCCCAAACTGTTAACTCCGAAAGAGGAATAAGTACCGGTTAAACCGCCGGTGCCGCCTGTATATTTAGACCAATAAGAAGTACCGGGTATATTCATTGCGGTTGTACCGCCAAGAGTTGTCATAAAAGCAGACGGAGCAAACAAACTTGCTAACTGATAAAGGAAACTTCCTGCCATTTCAAATCCGGTACCGGAAGATGCAGAACCGGAAACGGTTAAGTCTCTTAATCTGTCGTATGTTTCGTAAAGCATTGCTTTGGCATCTGATGATGCAGAGCCGTATCTGTTTGCTATTACTAGGTATCCGTCATGTTTGTAAGCCATTTTTTACTTTCTTTTTTATATTAATTTTACTCAATAATACCTTAAACTTAATTACTAGCCGCCAAATGTCTTGAATGTGGACTCTACGTTATCTTTAACAACTTTTTGAACCGCATCCATTTCTGTCTTCAATGCATTTTGTTCTGTATCTAATTGTTTAAGGCGTAGTTCAAGCTCTTGGTCTTCTCTTTGTATAATTGAAGTCTTTGCATTTATGTCTTGAACCATTTTGTCATATTTAGCATTTTCGTAGTAATACTTGTTCATAGCATCTTCATATGCTTCATTATCCGTTATGGTTTCCATATTCAGAGTATATGTAACCGAATCATTTTCGAATCTTACTGATGTAAACCTACCACTGCCATCAGTTGCGAGAAGGGCCTTTGATTCTTCTTCAATTCGTGTGTTAATATACGAAGCATTATAATAAGGCAATCTGGCTTGAGCATCTATCAGATTATTACTAACTGTTGCCGAGTTATATGCATCAATAAGGTTATCATACGTTGTATAGTAAGTTGTGCCATATAGAGAAAAGCTGTATACACCACCTAAGTAATTGCCGTTAGCATCGAATCGATTAATTATATCCGTATCAATGCCTTGCTCTTTCATATCGTCAACAACTTGCAAAAGTTCTATCTTTTGTTCATCAGTTAAAGTCGCAAGATATGTAAGCGGGCTGTTGCCTACATAGGACGGTTGATTAAGTGAATTATAGTCATTTAATGCAGTTTCATAATCTGCCTTGGCAAGATAATATGCGGTAGCTGCAGCATCTGTCACTGCTTGCCGGGTTTGTATATCATTAATATAGACCTGGGATATAGAACCGTTGGAATCATATACAGGATAACCACTCATTGATGCAGTTGCGGTTGTAAAATCTGTTTCAAGAATTGTATCCAGGTCTTTGGCTTTTACAATAAATTCATTTCCGGTTGGTGTGTTCGTCGCGTCTATTTCTTTAGCCAAACCGTATGTTTTTAGGACACCTAATTGTGTAGCCGTAAATGTACCATCAAAATCTAAATCCGAAGCATTAGTTAAAAGTCCAAGAGAAGGATCTTGAACCAATATATCCGCATTAATTTGGTCTAAAGATATGACGCCCAAATCCAACATATTGCGAAGTTCTTGTAGAATTTTTTCCGCATCTGTTGTGCTACCTAGATTTTCAGCATCATCAAATACATAGGTGTCATAACGGCTTCCATCCGAATTTTCAATGTCATAATATGTTCCGCCGGGAAATGCGTTTGTATTTGCGAAATTTATGTCTGATGTAATTTCTGCTCGTTGCATAGCTGTTTTAGCAGCACTCTTGATTTGTTCAATTAAAGCGTTCTGCTGACTTTCTACCGTCTTCCAATTTTGATATTTGCTTTCTGCAATATATTTTGCACTATTAAGAGCAGTTAATTTTGCCTCAATTTCCAAAATAGATGCGACCGGAGATGTAGGATTACTCATTTGTACCTGCGGATCAGGCATTCTTTTCATCGAACCGGTATATACATCAGTGTAATAATGGACATCAACAATGTAATTGTATTCAGGGTCTGCACTGGATAACTGCTTCCAACTGTCCACTACAAAATTGTGAACACCGTCAGTAAATGAATATTGCGTTGTAGTAAAATCCTGTGTACTCGGCGGGACGGGAACTGTTAAACCAAGCATTTGATTGAACAAATTCGCACTTTGATTCGACAATAAAAGCCGCGCCTGATTAATTTGCTGTCCTTCGTATTCACAATTTGATTTCCTTGCAACCAGCGCCAGATATCTGGCTTGTGAAGCTGCCATACCCATAGGCCAATCTCCTGTTATTTTGTTCGTTAACATGTGTATAATTATGGCTTTTAAAAAGTCAAGATTATACCTATAACATTATATATTAGCATTGGGTCAAATATAATGTGTGCTTCACTAAAAATCATACGTTTGGTGTATACGTAATTACAAAAATCATACGTATAGATTAGCCGCATGAACTTTAATTTTTATTCTAATATATGTTTTTTTGCACAATCAAACATGGCATTCACTAATGAAGAATTTGAATAAATATTCATGCCAGCGGATTCAAGAATCTGTTTAAGACGCATTTCCCATACCTTGTACAATTCTTCTTTCGGCATATTCAACGTCTTTGCTATAAGTGAAAGTTCTTTATAATCTACAGGCAGCGGCAGCGCACCTCGCAAAATATCCACTATATCAAGTCGTTTCTTTCTCGGAAAAGATTTCAAAAAATTTATAACGGATAGTTTATTTTCTTTGAGGTAATCTTTTATTATTTCTATAGATTCATCAATAAGTACGGGCTCTTGCGGAATTCTATATTCTCCGAACTCATCCGGAGAAATTTCCATAACCGTGGCAATTCGCTCTATAGTTGTTCCTCTTGTCGAAAAAGGAACTGTTTCATCAATTAAATTATAAACATAAGAAAGCGTAACGCCTATCATTTCCGCAAAATCACGCTTATGCAGGGAAGTCTTTTTTAAAAATTTTGCAACTTTTTCGGAGCTTTTTTCCGGCACAATTTGTCTCATAATTTCACCTCATAAATTTAAGTATTTATAAGATAAATTATTGTGAAAAAAAATATAACCCTAACTAAGCTATACACCTGAGCCGTTTTGATTTTTTATAAAATTATAAAAGATTAATCAAAGTCCTCTGCCAATAAAAAGCTTTCGTATACCTCTTTATATTTTGTAATTTCGTCAATAATTTCGTTACTCAATGTAGCTATATTATAATAGCAATCTTTTATCCGCTCGACATATTCACGCTCATCAGCATTCAGCTCTATTATGTTTTTATCTTTCATTACATAATTTATAAAATCAAAAGATGCCATTGTTCTGCTGTGAGCCTGAGCAAAATATACCAGATTCCGGTCAAATTCGTGCTCTATGTATTTCGCCAGTCTTAACATGATTATCTCCTTGTCGTGCTATTTGCCTGTTAAGTTATTTTTATAATAACACTAAAATTTAACTATGACAAATAGCACGGAAACTATATTGAGAGCCAATATTAAAAAGTATCGTGAAAAAGCGGGTTTGACTCAGGAACAATTGAGCGAAATCGCAGGAATATCACCTGATTATTTATCAGAAATTGAGCGTGGTAAAAAAATACCAAGCATGAAAAGATTTTTTAAAATAGCAAAAGCCTTAAGCATTATGCCCTATCAGCTTTTAAAACCATAATTAAGTATTTAACCAGTCATACAGGTTGCGGATTTCGTTGTAAGAGCCTTCCAACAAGCTCATAGTGTCGAGATTGGACGGAATCGGTTTTCCGTAAAACCCGTCTTCTTTATATGATTTCGAGAAATTTTTACCTTCGTTTACGCAATGAGGTAATTTTACTTTCTCGTCTTTATAAATATATGCAAGCCCGTGCACTCTGCATATAATCGGTCGATAATCATACACAGAACATTCCTTATTAATTAAAAAAGGGCACGCCTCGCCTCTTATCATATTTTTTATATTATTTTGCACCTGAATTTTTAAATTCGGCTCAAGTTTCATAAAACCTTGCATGAGATACTCAAGTTCCGTATCGGAAAGCGGATAATCGCCTTTTTCGCAGCAGCTTGAGCAACCCTTTTGACAGCATATATCATCGCCAAAAGTCTTGAAATAGCCGCTTAATCTTTTATCTAACTCATTTAAAAATTCGGAGTAATCTATTTTCGCCCCCAAAAACGCTTCCAGAAATTGCGTGAAGAATGGCTTTCGAGTTGTTCAATTCTTTGCGATAATTCTTTGTTGTGTTCCAATAATTCCTGAATTTGTTTTGCCATAATTTCGTTATCACGTTTATATCCGCCGGCTTCAATAAGACGTGATGCCATATCAGAATTTGTAATATCGTCACTGATTTTTTTCGCAACCGCTTCGGCAAGCATTTGCAAAGTTTTGGAACTTACATCAAGAGTAAAATTCTTTTCGGGCTGAGAAATCAAATCGGTTGTTTGCGAAACTTCAGCTTCATCATCCTCAATTTTTATACCTTCATTTTCAAGGTAATCTTTTACCAATATTGGTTGTATCGGTTCGGGATGATCTTCAACCTTGGCTTCCATTTTATTCAACTTGGAAATTATTTGTTCATCACTATAACCTTGCGATTTCAATGAAATACCTCTCTTTATTTTATCCAGAGATAAGTCATCATAAAATTCCAAGCCGTTCTCATCCTCGTATATGGAATCAATTTTCCAATCATTCAAAAACAAATCAAGCGAATGTTTGTCAATATAATAGTTTTCCGCATTTAAATTTTCCAAAATCGATTCCCGATTATACATATCCCAGCTCCTTAAATTTAAGCTACCTTTTCATACTCCTTGCAATATCACGTTCTTGTGTTTTCTTCGTGATAGTTTCCCTCTTGTCGTAAAGTTTCTTACCCTTAGCCAAACCTATCTCTATTTTAGCAAAACCATGTGATAAATACAATTCCAACGGCACAATTGTATAGTTTTCTTTCTTAATTTTTCCGGTGATTTTCATGATTTCTTGTTTGTTCAACAGCAGTTTTCTTATCCTCTCCGGCTCATGATTAAAGCGATTCCCTTGTTCATAGGGAGAAATATGCATATTATATAAAAACACTTCACCATCTTCGATTTTTGCGAAACTGTCCTTCAAATTAAACATGCCTTTTCGGACAGATTTAATTTCCGTGCCGGTCAAAACTATTCCGGCATCAAATCTGTCAAAAATTAAATAATCATGAAACGCTTTTCTGTTTGTCGATATTACCTTTTTGTCCATAAATGTATTATAAGCGAAATATTGAGTTTTTCAAATTAAAAAAGAAGGCAAGCCATTTCGACCTGCCTTCTTTTAATAATTCTAATCAGAAACTATTTTTCCATTTTCTTAATAGCAAGAACTAGTCTTGATTTCTTTCTTGCAGCGGTATTTTTGTGTAAAATACCTTTAGAAACGGCCTTATCACACAATTTGTATACATAAGAAATTGCGTTATTCAAAGCATCTTTATCTTTGCCTTCGCCCAAAGCTAATGCTTTTTTGATTGCAGTTTTGATAGATGTTTTGAATGCTACGTTTCTCTGTCTGTTTGCTTCTGCAACAAGAACTCTTTTCTTTGCTGACTTAATGTTTGCCATTTTATATTTCCTTTCACTTGAGATTGGATAAAAGATTAATGACTTCCTTCACCAATCAATCACTTGAGGATAGTGAGTAAGTATATTCTATAATCAAAGTTTTTAAAAGTAAAGTAATATTTTTCAATAAAAAAGGCGGTTAATCCCGCCTCGTTTATTATAATATTTCCATAGTCGGTTCGGATTGTTTTATTTCCGGAATTTCGGTCAAATCCGGAAGCTCAAAATCCTTCGGAATACTACCGACTTCTGCTGTTTCATCCGGCGCTATCGCAGGTTTTTGAGAATATTTTGCTATAACCGGATCAGGATTGTTTTTCATATTTTTATAATCCTGCATAATTACGTTAACGAACCGTCTTGTCTCGCTGTAAGGAGGTATTTTACCGCCGTAACGCTTAACATTCCCCGGGCCCGCATTGTATGCAGCAAGTGCCAATTCGGTTGAGCCGAACATTTTGTACATCATTTTGTAGTATGTAAGCCCTGCTTTTATATTTTCACTCAAATAATAAGGGTTGTATCCCATTCTTTTTGCGGTAGACGGCATTAATTGAAATACCCCTACAGCA
>CAJOOA010000005.1 GCA_905236055.1 Candidatus Gastranaerophilales bacterium
AGTAGGCTGAAGGCGGCACCCTGCTAAGGTGTTATAGGGGGTAACCTCTATCCTGGGTTCGAATCCCAGTGTCTCCGCCATAAACCCGAATGAACTTTCGTTTTTTTCGGGTTTATTTATGTGAGAATTACCTTTTAACAGGACATTTGGTCGGAAGGGTTTTGTATAATTGCGACGGCAAAAGCCCTACCTTTTAACAGGACATTTGCTCGGAAGGGGTAAATATTTTTAATCGGCAAGGCTGCTAATTTTATTAAATTGTAGCGATTTTGTAAGGTCGGAAATATGTTGACACAAAAAGTCCGAAATGTCCGGTTTGGGTAACAAAAAAGTCCGCTCATTTGCACATTTTGTCCAATAATTGCACTAAAAAGTTATTGTTGGGCAGGTATGCCCAACCTACAAGCTTGCGGTTCGAATCCACCCTTGCGGACAAAATTATCATAACGATTGTTCAAAATACTCAAACCGACAGTTCTTTTACAGAAATCCAAGACAAATCCACCTGGATATTGATGCACAGTTTGACGATGGGTTTTTATTTATAAATTTCGCTATATTACCCTATTTATGCAACTTTTAGAAGTCGGAAGGTGTTAAATATTGCAAATCTCAAACTGTTCATACGGTGCATTTGGTGTGCGAAAATGTGCACAAATTGTGCATTAAAAACATTTTGAGTAATTGTCGGGTTTCAACCCGACATTGCTTTTCATCTTGGCACTTTGTAAGTGTTGTTAATAAAGGGATGATATAAGTTGATATATTATGTTGAAATAAATTATTACAATTTAATTAAAATATACTTTTACAATCTCCAACATAACAGAATGGTTGTTCGAATTTTGGACAAGCGTTTGGATATTTTCTTAGTAACTTTGCTCCTACTGTGCTACCGTTACTATCTTTTACTCTACTAGCTACCGTATAAATATCGGCATTTAAGTCAAAGTTTTTAAATGCATACTTAGCATTAGCTCTACGTTGTAATTTTTGTAAAATATTTTTACCATAACTCAATAATCTTGTTTTCATTTTATTTCCTCCATAATAATTATTTCCCTGTTTATATCTTTTCAAAAATTGCCGAACTAACCACTTATTGTAAATAAATCGTTACATTATTTTTATGGGTGGATTCAATAAGCAATCGCAACACTTAAAGATTAAAGTCGATAGGTTGGGGTTTCTACCCCAACAAATTTATGCTATAATCCGATTATGAATAACAAGGTTTTATACATTATAGCTGGTGCAAATGGAAGTGGTAAAAGTACTTTAGCGAGTGAACTTTTACCGGCTGAAAATTTAGAATTTCTTAATGCAGATGATATAGCAAAAGAAATTTGCCCTGAAAATATTGAAAGTGTAAAAATTAAAGCCGGTAAAATTGTATTAGAAAAATTAGAAACTTTACTCAACAAACAAAAGTCTTTTGCAATAGAAACAACTTTATCAGGTAAAAACCATATTAAAACAATAGAAAAAGCAAAAGAGCTTGGGTATAAAGTTGTTTTAATATATTCTTATTTGAATAACCCGACTCTTTGTGAAAACAGAATAAAAATCCGTGTAATGAATGGTGGACACGACATTCCGAAAGAAGATATTATACGCAGATTTTATCGTAGTAAAAATAATTTTATCAATATTTACAAAAATATAGTTGATGAATGGAATATTTTTTATAACGGTTCTTCTGAATATATTTTAGTAGCGCAATCACTAAATGGAATAATAGAAATCTTTAGCGAAGACTTGTATAATGAGTTTATGAAGGATTTTGAATAATGACAGAAATTTCAGAAAAAATATTAAAACTTGGTAACAGGGCTATCAAAAAAGCTCAAGAAAATAATAGAAAAAACGGAATTCCTAATGTTTATTGCATAAACGGAAAAATTGTTTTTGAATTGCCAAATGGTGAAATTTCTACCCAATATAATTTTTCATAATTTTTTATCAAATTGGCTGTTATTAATCATCAAATCAAGTGTTAATTAACATTATATTTTTTTAGTAGTTCAATTATATCGAAAAGTCTATTTTAAAAATATTTTATTTAATATGATTTTTTATTTACTAACAAATTATATATTCATAGCTTTTACAAACTCTTCTTTTGTTATTATTCCATTCTCTAGATATTTCTCTAATTCTCTATTAGATAACATGTTTATAAAATCCTCTCTTGGCATAATTCCATTTTCTACAAAATGTAATAATTCTTCGGTTGATGCAAACCTGCTTTCTGGTTTTGGCTTATAATCCTTTATTTTTAACCCCAAAAATCTTTTAATATTATTGATTTTTTGCTTATGAGCTTCCTCTTTTACGACAGAACTGGCTTCTTCATAAAGTTTTGACAAAGCTTCAGATTTTGTATCACCACTAAATTCAACACCTAATGTCTTATAAAAACTTTTTTCTGCCAGACCTCCCACTTTATACGAATTACTTTCATCTTTTAAGGCAGCATTTATAATTTTTAAAACTTTATAATTTCTTTTATCACAATTAGGTAATAATATATTTTGCCTTATTATTTTCCGAATAAGCTCGTGTAATTCTTGTATATTTATACATCCTGTTTTATTTAAGATAATATCCAGTGATTTTCCTCCAGCAAAATCGCTAGATGCATCCAAAGCCTTATAATCTAATAACCCAAATAATTGTTGTTGAATATCTAAGTTTGCTTTACTTGCGACAGTAGAATATTTTTTTGCAAAGTTTTCAGCATAATTTTTTCCACGCAATCTTATCCATAATTGTTCAAAAAAGTCACAACTGCATATTCTTTTAAATAGATGTTGTGTTTCGTGTACACATGTATTTATTGTTAGCGTTGTATCCATATTATCTATTCTTAAATCGACTAATGTTTTTCCTGTTACATTACTCGTGGAGACAGAGGATGCTATACGTCTTTCAACTTCTTGTTCAACATAACCTGTGTCCATTTTCATATCTTCAACCATAAATTGTTTCAGTTTATTTTTATCACTTGATATAGTTATACGTTTCATTTTTTTTGTATTTATAGTTTTATTTAAAAACATGGAAACATCTTCGGCAGTTGCCTTTGTGCCATTTCCAATAACTTTTTGAGTCAAGTATTCTCCGAGCTCTGCACATCGGCGGAAACGTACATTCTTTGTCATTAATCCTGTTGTTTTGAATAGTATCTCACCGAAACCCATAAGTTATCCCCATAAGAAATTTCTCATGTATATAAAGTATTTTTCTTTCCCAAAATTGCCTGATTGTAACAGTATTAATTAAATTTGTTACATTTGCTTGGACAAATACGTTTGAACAAGCAAACTTAAAAATTCAAAAACCGGGTCAGAATCGGTTCGACTTTCTTTCACCCCTGCCCAGATATTACAAAAACGAGGTTGGACTTTTGTCCAAACCTCGTTTTTATTTTGTGTAATTGGTGGATGAGAATATATTTTGTATATTTAAGTCCATTTTGAGCCGTGCAGGTAGTTAGAGATTTTTAGCCATAACCCCTATAAACATTATATTTTAGCGGTCGGAAGTATTGTGATTTTAGTCGGCTCAAACTGGACTATATAGGACTTGTATCGGACTATTTTTCCGCCATTGATTCGCACTTCAAATTCAGCAATGGCTGAAAAGTTATAAATAGACATAACAAATAAATACTTCTTTTGCTAGGTGTAAAGGAAAAATATCAAACTCTCTGTTCAAAATTCTCAATCTGACTGTTCTTTTACAAGCCCGAAGCAATCCAACCTTTGCCGATTTTATAAGGTCGGAATTTGATTGACTAAAAAAGTCCGGAATGTCCGATTTTGGTAACAAAAATGTCCGCAAATTTGCATCTTTTGTCTAATAATTGCACCAAAAAATTGTTGTTGGGTTGAAAACCCAACCTAC
>CAJOOA010000006.1 GCA_905236055.1 Candidatus Gastranaerophilales bacterium
ATTCGTATTGCATATATTTACTTTCTTTATTTTTCAATTGCTAAAAATATTATATACATGTTATCGGCACTTTTTTTAAAAACTTTAATTACTTGATACAAATGTTTACAAAAGTTAATATGATTTTCGTACATTCTCGCTTAAAAATTCTTAATTACTTTTATCATATTATGCTATAATCTAACTATGGCAGAAAGTATAGAAACTTTACAAGAATTGTTAAAAGAAGATCCGTCTAATTTTCAAGCAAGAAGAGAGCTGTCAATTTTGCTTGTAAGCAGCGGTTTTAATGAAGAAGCGGAAGCTAATTTGGAATATTTATGCAAATATTTTCCAGATGATGCCGAATTGAATTACAATCTTGGGATTGTATACGAAAAATTAAAAAAATATGATAAAGCTAAAGAAGTTTATGAAAAAGCTATTCAAATCTCACCGCAGGAAGATTTTTATTACAATTTGGGAGAAGTTCTTGTGGATTTAGAAGAATGGGACAATGCTATAAATGCTTTTAATCAAGTGCTTTCTACAGATTCTAATGACGGAAATTGCTATTTTAACTTGGGATTATGCTATTTTCACAAGGAAGAAAAAAATAAGGCGCTTGATTATTTTCAAAAAGCTGTCGGTATAAACCCGAAAGATATTTATGCATATTTCTATATGGGATATATTTATCAAAATGACGGGCTTACAAATTTTGCTATAGAAAATTATAAAAAAGTTTTGGAAATCTCTCCGGATTATAGCTGGGCATATTTTAATTTGGGCTCAATCGCTTTTAAAAGCGGAGAAATAGACCAAGCAAAAGAGTATTTACTAAAAACAATTCAATACAATCCTATGGATATTGAAGCGTACAAGCTTCTGATTAAAATATGTTTGCAAAATAATGAACCGGAAACCGCTGTAGATATACTCGTTAATGCACTGGAAAAGGACGAAAACGGCGATTTGTACTATTGTTTGGCAAGAATATACAAAAATTTGGGTGATGACGAAGAATATTATAATTACTTAAAATCAGCTCTAAGCAATCCGTATACTCTTTCTTATTCTAAAAAAGCTTTAAAAAATGAATTCGCTATTTTAAGTGAAAAAATCGGGCGTTACGAAGAAATACAACCCCAAAAACCGGCAGAAGATGAAAATGTCCAAAATGAAGTGACAAATGAAGAGGTTTCGGAAGACGAATACTCACAAGAAGAATCATCTGTACAACAAGAAGAAGAGTATGATGAAAATGACGAGTATGACGAAAACGATGAATATACAGATGAAAACTCAGAACAATACAATGAATATGAGGACGAAAGTTATGATGATGACGAAGAAAACGGTGAATATGAAGAATATGATTATTCTGATGAATCGGACGAATTTGATGAGGACGCAGATGGTTATGAAGATGACGAGTCCGAATACGAAGAAGAAAGTTTTGATGAAGAATAGTATTTAAAGGTATAATTTGGGATATGCTTACAAAAATTTATATAAAAAATTATATTTTAATAGATGAATTGTCACTTGATTTATCCGAAGGACTTAACATTATAACGGGAGAAACCGGCGCCGGAAAAAGCATACTTATCAGCGCTATAGATGTGGCTTTTGGGGGAAAAAATACAAAATCATCTTCAAATAAAGATTTAATTAAAAACGGTGAAGAAAAAGCTGTTATTGAAATTACATTAAAAAATAAAAAACAAAACATAAAGCCGATTTTTGAAGAGTACGGAATAGACGATTTTGGTGATGAAATCATAATTACAAGAGAAATTTCTCCGTCTGCTTCCCGCGCAAGGATTAACGGTTCGCTTGTTAATAGTGAATGTATGAAAATTTTTCGCGAAATGTTTTTGGATATTCATTCTCAACATCAAACATATTCCCTGCTTCAACCTAAGTACCATATATTGCTTTTAGATTCTTATGCAAAAAATACTTGCGGTTCATTATCGGAAGAATACAAAAAAAAATATGATGAATATAAATTAATGCTGGCTGAGCTGAATAATCTTAAAACTTCAGCCGAAAAAACTCAAGAACAATTGGATTTTTTAAAATACCAAGTTGATGAAATTGTTTCAGCGGATTTAAATGACAAAAACGAAGATGAAAAATTAAATAATGAACTTGGAGTTTTGGAAAATGTTGAAAAACTGAAAGAACTTACAGGAAGTTCCTATTGGACTCTTTCCGGAGATGATGCTTCAATTATTGAAGGGCTTTTACAAGTAAAATCAAACCTTGCAAAAGCATCATTAACGGACAATTCTTTGGAAAGTATATCGGAAGAGCTTATAGCCGCTATTGATGCTCTTAAAGGCATTTCCTCTTTTTTAAGAGATTATTCTTCTTCTCTTGAAAATGATGAGGAAAGAATAAATTTAATACAGGAACGTCTGTTTCTTTTAGATAAGTTAAAAAGAAAATATGGCGGTTCGCTGGAAAATGTAATAATTGAAGGCGAAAAACTCAAAAAAGAATTGGAAGGCATTGAATTTTCCGAACATAATATTCAGGAACTTAATGAAAAAATAAAAAATCAGGAAAGTATTCTTTACGAAATGGCAGAAAAAATTTCACAAGAAAGAAAAAATTACGCAAAAGTTTTATCATCTCTGATTGTAGAAAAACTTGAAAAACTTGAACTTCCAAAATCAGCTTTTGAAATAAATATCCAAAAATGTGAATTGTCATCAAACGGTTTTGACAAGGTAGAATTTCTTATTTCAACAAATATCTCCGAAGGACTTAAACCTCTAGCTCAAGTGGCTTCCGGAGGCGAAATATCGCGAATAATGCTTGCAATAAAAACTATCTTTGCTCAAAACGATAACATAGGAACCGTAATTTTTGATGAAATAGATACAGGAATTTCCGGAAAAGCTTCTCAGGCAGTTGCCGAAGAAGTTCAAAATCTTGCAAAATATATGCAAATAATTATGATTACTCATCAAGCAATAATAGCTTCCCGTTCAGATAAGCATATATATGTTAAAAAGACACAAGATGATAAAACAAGTATCAGCATATTCACTCTTGACGGTGAAGAACGTATAAAAGCAATAGCTGAACTGGCAGGCGGAGAAGTTAACGAAGAATCGCTTAAGTTTGCAAAAATGCTTACAAAATAATATAAAAATTTCGGAAGAAGGCAGAAATATGAATTGGCAAGAAGAAGATTTAAAATATATTTGGCACCCGTGCTCTCAAATGAAAGATTATGAAACACTTGCGCCAATAGTAATAGAGCGCGGTGACGGCATAAATTTGTATGATATTGACGGAAATTGCTATAAAGATGTTATAAGTTCTTGGTGGTGCAACCTTTTAGGACACTGCAATCCAAGAATCAATAAAGCAATAAAAGAACAGTTGAATAATTTAGAACACGTTATTTTTGCTAATTTTACGCACAAAACAGCAATAACACTGTGCCAAAAACTTGCGAAAGTTGTTCCTTCCGGTCTTTGTAAATTTAATTTCGCCGATAACGGTTCTGCCGCAATTGAAATGGCACTAAAAATGAGTTTTCAATATCATTATCAAACAGGTAATCCGCAAAAGAAAAGATTTATGGCTCTTCAAGATGCATATCACGGTGAAACTCTCGGTGCGCTTGCTGTCGGCGGTGTTGATTTATATTCTGAATTATATAAACCACTGTTACTGGACGTTATTCGCATAGAAGGTTTGGATTGCTACAGGTGCAAGTGGGGTAAAAATAGGGATTGCTGTAATTGTGAATGTTTTGTGAAAGCTGAAGAAGCTTTTAAAGAACACGCAGATGAAACAGCAGCAATTATTGTTGAGCCTCTTTTACAAGGGTCTGCAGGCATGAAAATTTATCCTCCGTTATATCTTAAAAAATTAAGAGAGTTGTGTGATAAGTATAATGTTCATTTGATTGCCGATGAAATAGCAACCGGTTATGGAAGAACAGGTAAAATGTTTGCATTTAACCATGCAGATGTAAGTCCTGATATAATGTGTCTTTCAAAAGGTTTAACAGGCGGATATATGCCAATGTCAATAGCCGTAACGACTCAAGAAATATATGATGCTTTTTATGATGATTACTTAAAAGGAAAAGCTTTTATGCACTCCCATACATATGCCGGAAATCCCATTGCTTGTTCAGCTGCTATAGAAGTGCTTAATATTTTAAATGATGAAAACATTATTCAAAAAGCTAATGAAAAATCAAAATATTTTAACAAAATTATCAAAGAAAAATTTGTATCTTTAAAAAATGTTGGTGAAGTACGTTCAATAGGCTTAATTAATGCTATAGAACTTGTGAAAAATAAAGAAACAAAAGAACCTTTAGATTACAAAAAACGCACGGGGTACCAAATTTATAAAAAAGCATTGAAAGAGGGTGTAATTTTACGTCCTTTGGGTGATGTAATATACTTTAATCCGCCGCTTATCATAAACAAGGAAGACATGGATTTTGTGACAGATATAGCATTAAAATGTACAAAAGAAGTGATAAAAGAAAATTTATATTAATTCATAAAAAAAACGGCGGTTTTGATATTTTCAAAACCGCCGTTTTTTATTTTATTCTTAGTAACTGCAAGCGCAAACGCCGTTTTCGCAATGATATCCTAATGCTTCTTGTGCTTCGGACATACGAACTTTGATACGTCCGTCTACCGCAATGCCTTCACCTGTCTTTTCAGAGATAAGCAATGGGTTGATATCTAACTCATCAATGAACTTAAAGTCAGATACTAATTGAGATAATCTTAAAAGAGTTTCCTCAATTTGTTCCATCTTAGCAGGTGTTGTTCCTCTTGCGCCTTCCAATAATTTGTATGCTTTTACTGATTTTATCATGTCTTTTGCATCAACATCTGTTAAAGGAGCTATTCTGAAAGTTACGTCTTTCATAACTTCAATAAATACACCGCCTAAGCCGAACATCATCATCGGACCGTATTGCGGATCTGTTGCAATACCGCAAACCATTTCTCTTGAACCCTTAACCATTTCTTGAATAATTACACCTTCTAATCCTTCAAGAAGTCCTTTTGCTTCAAGTTTAGAAATTAAGTCCTGATATTCACTTCTTAACTGTTCTGCAGATTGAATATTAACTCTTACCCCGCCTACATCTGTTTTGTGAGATGTTGTTTTTGAAGTCATCTTCATAACAACAGGATATCCGATAGAATCAGCTATTGAAACAGCTTCGTCTTCGGATTTTGCAAAACCTGATTTACAAACTCTTATTCCGTAAGCGTCTAATACATCAATTGATTCACGTGTAGTTAATTGATCTCTGCCTTCATTAATTGATTTGGCAATGATTTCTTGAGCACGTTTGTAATCAACATCATATTTTACAACTGTACCTTCCGGTCTTTCAATCCATTTTCTTTGTTGATTTAATCTGTTAAATCCGTCAGCAGCTTCTTCTGCGTACATAAAGAACGGCATGTTAACGTCCATATCAGATAATGCGGTAAAGAATTCTGATTTTGTCATGAATACACCGATAACAGGTTTTTGCGGATATTGTTTTTTGATTTCCATAACAGCTTTAGCAACATCAATGTCTTTCAAGCCTAAGAACGGTAAGTATATAACCATAATCATATCAACATTTTCATCGGCAATAACAGTTTCAAGGGTTTGCTTGTAGTGTTCAATAGGTGCTGATGCAATCATATCAATCGGGTTTTTAACTGATGCAGCAGAAGGTAAGAAACTTCTGAGTTTTTCTTTTGTAGCATCAGAAATCTTAGCCATTTGCATACCGTATTCGCAAACTGCGTCAGTTGCCATAATTCCGGGACCTCCTGAGTTAGTAATGATAGCAACTCTATCACCCTTTGGAATAGGGCAGTTAGCAAAAACTTTAGCTGTAGCAAACAAATTCTTTAAAGAGTATTCTCTTATTACACCTGATTGACCGAGTAAAGCGTTTGCAGCTTTATCAGCACCTGCAAGAGAACCTGTGTGAGAACTTGCAGCTGAAGCACCTGCAGCACTTCTTCCTGCTTTAAGTGCCAAAATCGGTTTTTTCTTGGAAATTCTTGAAGCCAATTTTCTGAAGTTTGCCGGATTTTGGATTGATTCCATATAAAGAAGAATTTGTTCAACATCAGAATCATTTTCCCAATATTCCATAGCTGTTTCAGCGTTAACATCAGCTTGGTTACCGATTGAAATGAATTGAGCAAAACCTAAGTTAAGGTCTTTAAGTATATTTAAGATACCGCCTCCCAAAGCGCCTGATTGAGAAACAAATCCAATGTGACCTCTTTCAGGAAGGCTTTCAGCGAAACATCCGTCCATTGAAACTTCAGGTAATGTATTAACAACTCCTAAACAGTTAGGGCCAACACATCTCATACCGTATTCTTGAACCTTAGAAAGTAATGCTTTTTCAAGTTCGGCACCTTCTTTACCTGTTTCTTTAAATCCTGCAGTAATAACGCAAAGACCTTTAATACCTTTTTGATGGCATTGGTCAATTGTATCAAGAACAAATTTAGCGTTAACAACAATAATTGCCAAATCAATTTCTCCCGGTACTTCAAGAACTGAAGTATATGCTTGTAATCCTTCTATTATACCGCCTTTAGGGTTGATAGGATAAATATTTCCTTTGAATTTGTATTCCTGTAATCTTTTCATAATGTCAGAGCCAATTGTATGTTCTTTTGTAGAAGCACCAACAACGGCAATTGATTTCGGTTTCATAATTTTGTCTAAATTGCTCATATACTCTTTCCTTTCTTTTTGTACCAATAACCACGTATATTATCGTACAGACAGGAGTAAATGTAAAGAGCGATTTGATTAAATAACCTTTAAAAAAAGAAATACTGACATTTAATTATCCTTGTTTTATAATAATTGCATAACGTCAATAACAGAAAAGCGAGGGAAAATATGTTAAGAGCCGGAATCGTCGGGCTTCCGAATGTCGGAAAATCAACCTTATTTAATGCACTTACTTCTGCAAAAAATGCTCAAAGTGCAAATTATCCGTTTTGTACAATAGAACCGAATGTCGGTGTTGTTACAGTTCCGGATGAACGATTAAAAATTTTGGCAGATTTGTGTAAATCTAAAGAGATAATTCCTACAGTAATTGAATTTGTTGATATTGCAGGTTTGGTTAAAGGTGCAAGCAAAGGTGAAGGGCTCGGTAACCAATTTTTACATAACATAAGAGAAGTTGACGCAATTATTCAGGTAGTTAGATGCTTTGATGATGAAAATACAATTCACGTTGAAGGAAAAGTTGATCCGATATCTGACATAGAAACAATTAATACCGAACTTGCGCTGGCGGACATTGCCTCTATTGAAAGACGATTAGCAAGAATTTCGAAACAAGCAAAAGGCGGTGATAAAGAAGCTGTTTTGGAGAATAATGCACTTTTAAAACTCAATGAACTGCTTCAGGAAGGACATTTTATAAATCTTAAAGAACATTTTAATGACGATGAAATAAATGTTATTAAACCGTTAAATTTGATGTCGGTTAAACCTGTAATTTATTGTGCTAATGTATCTGAATTTGATTTAAAAGAAGGAAACGATTACACCGAAAAAGTTGCGGAATATGCCGATAAATACGGCGCTCAAACAGTTATAATATGTGCAAGGATAGAAGAAGAACTTGTTGAACTCGGCGAAGAAGGCGCAAAAGAATATTTATCCGAACTGGGAATACAAGATAGCGGTATTGATAAAATGATAAAATCCGTGTACGAACTTCTGAATCTTATTACATTTATAACCGCAGGAGAAAAAGAAACTCGTGCTTGGACGTGCGCTCAAGGTACAAAAGCTCCTCAAGCTGCCGGTGTAATTCATACAGATTTTGAAAAAGGGTTTATAAGAGCAGAAGTAACAGGATATAAAGACTTTGTTGAAAACGGTTCTTACGCAGCATGCAAAGATAAAGGTGTAACAAGGCTGGAAGGTAAAGACTATATTGTTCAAGACGGAGATATAGTTCATTTCAGATTTGCTGTTTAATCAGAAAATCTTATTCTTCCGGATTGATTTATCTCAATCGGTTTATTAAGGTGTTTTATATATTTGCACGTTAAAAATGCCTTGTTAAACGGATATTCCGTACAAACTTCCTGCGGTGCAAAAGTATCGTATTCTTTGCCCCAAGACATTACAAAAGAATCCGCAACCACTTTGTATTTTTTATCTTCTCTGGGGTTAGTTATATCTATATGATGTTCGTTTCCGTTTTTATCAACAAAATTCATATCTGTTAATCTTTGTTTAGAAGGACTTACCGTATAATTTAATCCGGAAACGGCAAGAAATCCGGGCTTATTCCCGTGAGAAGAATAACTTACCGATATGGCTTTTTTAAATGCATTTACGAGAGTTTTTTCGGAAACTTCCGCTACTGAGATATTATCCTTAAATGGTGCAATTTCGTTAATATCACTTGTATCTATCACGCCGGCTTTGAAATAATTTCTTGGACCGCCGTTATTCCAGATAGCAATGTCAGCGTCCATTTCATATCTCATTGCATCGCACATAAAATTCGCATGCGGATTTTCCTGTATAAGGGATTTTGGCGGTATTACAGTTTTAGTAACAACTCCGACAAATTCGGGTTTACCTAATATTTGGTTAAATAAATATTGATGGATAAGATTTCTGTGATAAAGGCTTGTATCTCCCAAATTATTTTGTGCTTTTGTAATTACACCGTTTTTGTCAAAGGTGACATTGAGTTTGCCGAAATGTTTTCCGTCTTTACCGGCTTCTGTTATGATTACAGGCTCTCCTGTTTTTGAAAATATTAAATTTTCACCTTCTTTTATGCCTTCAAGCAATTCATGAGTATGTCCGCCTACAATTACATCAATTCCGGTTGTTTTTTCGGCAACTTCTATATCTCGTTTATGTCCCAAATGCGACATTAAAATAATTTTATCAACACCTTGTTTTTGTATGTTATTTATTTCATTTTGGATAAGGTTTATTGTCGTGTCTAAATCATATACATTACAATCACTATGATAATCCGGATGTGTGCAACGCTGCAATAAATCAACCGGCGTTGTTCCTATTAATCCGATTTTTTCTCCTTTAACCTCAATAATTGCCGATTTTTTTATAAAATTTGTTATATCTGATTTATTATATTTTTTTGTATCATTATTTTTGATGGTGTTTAATGGGTTTTGAGCTATATTTATTGCTAAAATATGTCCGTTATATTTATTTGCGGTTTCTTCTAAATCACTCTGCATGGTGTCCATTTCGTGATTTCCGAGCGCAGTTGCTTGAACTTCGGCTAAATTCAAGAATTTTGCTGTTGCATCATGTACGGCACGATTTTTTTCATCTCCAATATCATTATCACCGCCGGAAAGAACAATATCTCCGTTTATTCCCGACAGAATTCGCATCATATTATTTGTTTGACCGTGTAAGTCGTTTATATATCCAATAGATATTTCAAAACTATCACCGGTTTTAGGGGTTTTTTCCAATTTGTTCTCAGAGCCGAATGCAGGAACTTTTTGGGTTAAAGTTTCTTTATGCAACATATTAAAAATATTAATCGGTTGAATATTCATACATTCACGCTTTATTTACACTATACTAATCGTCATATTTTATTCGGCCTGTTTGATTGATTATCACAGGTTTATTGTGTCTTTTTATGTAATCACATACCATAACATCTTTGTCATATGGATATTTTTCGGCAAATTCTTCTTCGGTTGCCAATATGTTATAGTCAGCTCCTGCCGACATTAAAAATTCATCGGTTACAACTTTGTATTTTTTTGTGTTACTTGGGTTTTGTATATCAATTTTATGAACTTTGCCTGATTTATCTATATAATTCATTCCCGTTAAGCTTCCGGTTTTTGAACTGACTGAATAATTTAAACCTGAAACAGCAAATAATCCGGGTTTATGGCTGCTTGATGAATATGTGTCTTTAACACCCTTTTTAAACATATCAACAAGAGTTTTTTCTGAAACATATGCCGTTACAACCAAGTCTAAGAACGGTGAAATATCTTTTATGTCACGTGAATCAATTTCTCCTTCGTGGAAAAAGTTTCTTACTCCGCAATTGTGCCAAATTGCTATATCAGAATTCGTTTCTTCTTTCATAACATCACATACAAAGTTTGCGTGCGGATTTTCTTCTGTTAAACTCTTTGGCGGAGCGGGAGCTTCTTCTATATAACCTATTTTTTCAGGTTTTCCAAGCTCCAAATCAAACAAATATTGATGTACTAAATTTTTATAAAATAAGCCCGTTTCAGCCAAATTATTTTGAGCTTTTGTTATTATACCATCTTTATCAAATTCTAAATTGAGCTTGCCGAAATAGTTGCCGTCCCTTCCGGCTTCAGTTAATATAACCGGCTCTCCGGTTTTTGAGTATAAAAGATTTTCACCTTCTTTTATATCTTTAATTAATTCGTGGGTATGTCCGCTTACAATTACATCTATTCCTTCTGTGCTTTGTGCGACTTGTTTGTCTTTCTTTAAACCTAAATGAGAAAGTAATATTATCTTATTGACACCTTGCGATTTTAAGTTATTTACTTCATCTTGAATATCTTTTATAGAATCTTCAAGATTATCAACATGACAATCCGTGTGATAACTAGGGTGAGTAAGCCTATCTAACATGTCAATCGGTGAAGCTCCCAAAAGCCCTATCTTTTCTCCGTTAACGGTAACTATTTTGGACGGCTTCCAATTTTCTTCAAGCTTTGCCCGTCCTAATTTGTTGACTAAATCAGGATCTTGAGTTTCCAGTTTATCTTTTTTTATATTCACAGCAAGTGCATCTGCGTCATAATTTTTTATGGAATCAATTAAATCCGCTTGCGTTGTGTCCATTTCGTGGTTACCGATTGCAGTTCCTATAACTTTTGCAATATTTAAAAACCTAACGGTTGCATTATGAACACCTTTGTTCTTCTCATCTCCGATATCATTATCACCTGCCGATACAACAATGTCCCCCCCAACTCCGGAAAGAATTCTCATCATATTGTTTGTTTGACCGTGTGTATCGTTTACATATCCTATTGAAACCGAAAATACATCAGTCTTTGGTGTTTTTTCCAATTGGTTTTGATTAACTTGATTGGAATGAGAAATGTTTGTTGGTTGAGGATTTGCTCTGAATGAATATATGCTTTTTGAGATTTTATTGATATACATACTTACCTTCTTCTATTTTAATGAAACCTTCAGAAAAAATTTTTTTGCCACTTTTTTCTGAAATAGTTACATTAGTTTACATAGAAAGAGTGGTAAGCGTTTTTCGTAAAACTTCTTCTGAATTTGTATCACTTGCAATCGTTGGTATAACCTGATTGATTGCATTAATAATTTCATCTTCTTCATACCCTAGCGAAAGCAGAACCGCTTGAGTTTCCGCAATGGCCTGAGTCTGAGGAATACCTCCGGATGTATTCGTTCTCGGAAGTTCTGTTTTTATCAGCTTGTCTTTGAGTTCCAGAATAATCTTTTGTGCGAGTTTTGGGCCGACACCTTTTGCTCGCGTAAGCTCTTTAAAATTACCGTCTATAACCAGTGATATTACTTCACAGGCATCAAATTCGTTTAAAAGAGCAAGTGCCATTTTTGCACCGACTCCGGAAACAGAAATAAGAATTTGGAATATATCACGTGTTTCTTTTGTTAAAAATCCGTATAACGACATTGAATCTTCTCTGTGAAGCATTAGAGAATATATTTTCTGTAAATTCTTTTCATCAACAGAAATAGCATCAAAATCCCTCTCGGTAATTTCTAATAAAAATCCGATACCGGAAACATCTATGGTGAGATATGTACCTTTGGAATTTTTTCTTTTGTCTGTAACTAATCCGTTAAAGTAATCGTACATTCCACATACTCCCTTCGGCTATTCTATCATAAAAT
>CAJOOA010000007.1 GCA_905236055.1 Candidatus Gastranaerophilales bacterium
CTACAGACACGCCGAGCACCTTTGCGAGCCGCACCGCCACGTCCGCCGCAGGCATACACCCCCGCGCGCCAACGTAGGTATCAAGCGTGTGCTTGGATATGCCTGCTTTATCTGCGACTTCCTTGTCCAATAATCCATTGAAATCGATTTGTTCTCTTAATCTGCTTCTGAAATCCATATAAAATAAATAATACTACTATAGTCATAATATTTTGCTTGAAAATCGTGAAATATCAGAATATAATAATTGAAAAATACTATTTTAGTAGTATCAAGGAGATACTTTATGACAGAGAAAGATGATGTTGAAATAAATCCTAAAAGTAAGAACAAAATAAATATCAATGATTTGATAATAAAAGAAGTTGATAGATCTATTGATATGCGCGGAAGGATTGAATCAAAAGCAGTGGGATCTATGTCTGCTGTGGCATTGATATTAAATATTGTGCTTAATTTTATAATAGAAAGTAGAAAACTAACAATTTGCATTAATTTTAAAGTTGCTTATATGTTGTTCTACATTGCAACGTTTTTGATAGGTGTAACGTTACTTTTGTTCTTTGTCCTTATGCTCTTCCCTCAAAAAACTGGCTATTTTGATGCAGACCTTCTCTTTAAACTTAGGGAGAATAAAGAAAAAGAAAATAACGATGCTGATAGTAAAATTATATCTGAATGTGAGCAATCCATAGCAGTAAATGATGATACTATGAACCGAATGTTGAAATTTAACAGACGCATTTCATATGGGTTAGTTGCTTTAGCAATCTGTTTTGTGGTTGATACTATTTTATTTTTTGTGTCAATAAATGGAGGTATTTTATGAAAAGAACCAGAAGAAAGAGATTTGGCATAAAAATTGTTGTTTATGCCAAATTGGAAAATTTTCAAAAAAGCGTCAAACCAAAAATTGAAAAAGCCTGTTGTTGCAATAGGAAGATTTCAAGACCGTCAATAAAGATTGTTGAATATGAATCGTTAGCACAACTTTCAGTGAAACAATCAAAGGTTATTTCTGCAAATCAATCTGCAGTTTCAGTTACGCAAGCTTTAGGAAAATAAAAAAATTGTTACTGGCAGATGTTGTGTAAAAAGTTTTTCTTTTTGCATATAGATGTTTATTTTAAAGGAGTAAAATACTATGAAACACATTTTTGTTATTTTTATTGTATCTGTTTTCTATTGCATAACTATAGCAATGTTTACAGCCTGTGAAACAACAAGCTCTGCAACAACAGGTTACAATTCATTTTATTCATCAGCGAACACGAAAAGTACGCAAAAACAAGCGTATGAACCTGAAACTTCAGGCGGAAAAGATGTTCGCCTTGTTATGCAAGCAAATATTTCTCGCTCTGTTGGCTTTGTAAAATATTGCAATAACGAAAGAAATATTTTTAGTCTTTCAGACGGTCAAGCAGCTCTTTGGGACGCTGAAAGTGGCAAATTACTCCGTATGATAACTGTTAAAGGAAATTATAGTGGTAAAGGAAATACTGCGGATATTTCTCCAGATGGAAAACTGTGTGTATATATATCTGCCAGAGATACTTTTGAAATGATAAATATGCTTAATGGCGAAGTAAAAGTCATTGCAAAAGAAGGGCAAATACGTCCTCAAAGTGTCGCTTTTTCTCCTGACGGCAAATATTTTGGAGTAACATCATATGGAAAAATATTTATATATGAAGCAAACTCTTTAGCTCTTAAATATACTATAAATTTTAATGGTCATGATAATTATGACAATTTATCATTCGGATATGATTCAAGACATATTGCTTGTTCCTCTTTCAACAGTGTAATTGTTTATGATTTTATCGCTGATAGCGGAAAAATCTATAAAAACTTTTGTAAAGGAACAGCATTCAGCAGAAACGGAAAATATGTTGCATATTATCTCAATCATACAAACGAAATTATTGTCAGAGAATTGAAGACATATAATATCATAAAAAGTATCCCTCTTAAAAAATATATTGACTTTTTTACTTTTTCATTCGATAGCAAACGAATACTGTATATTTCAAGTCATGATACAAAAACAATTGCATACAATGATATTATGACAGAAAACTCAGGAAAGTGGGATTTGCCTAACAACACAAACTACTATTCTATTGATTTTTCAAAAGATGGAACTAAGTATGTAGCAGGACTTTATGGCGAAATAATGCAAAGTTCTGGTAAAAAGACTATTTCTGGAACATCCTCTATAGTTGGTCTTTTTGTTGATGAAAAAGATTCTTTAACAGCAGTTGGTGCAAAGGCAGGATATATTGATATTTTTAATTTTGATAGCAATCAAACAAATATATTAAATACTCGCCGATTTGCAAACTCTTTTTATGGTTCAGGGTATTTTGCACTGTTTAATGGCGGTTTATGGTTTACGGATTTCAAATATGGCTGTATTTTGTACGATTTTTTGACAGGTAAAATGAAACCTTTTGAAGAGCTAAAAACTCTAGATATTTTTGATGGCTCAGATTCTTCCATAATTGCTTTTTCAAGTAAAGATTCGAATGTTTTTGTATATGATAGTATTTCAAGAAAACAACTTTTTAAAGTTCATGTAGAAAGTCCTTATGGTCTAGCAGATTTGACAAAAATCAGTCCACAAAAGCGATTTTTAGCTATATCAGATTATTATGGATTTGAGCTTTATGAAATCAACACTGGAAAAAAAATTATTTCGGTTCATGATAGAGACTATCGTAAAGTTGTATTCTCTAAAGATGATAAGTTATGTATTTGTAATAATACAACTTCTTCTTTAGGTATCGATTTTTATGATTTGAATACAAATAAAATAATAAAGCATATAAACGGAGGAGGACTTTACCCAATTGCTTTATCTGCTGATTCAAAATTTTTATTGTATTCAGATACGAGTAGATACGTTGTATACAATCTTGAAACTGATAAAAAAGTTTATTTAAATGCCATGCCCATTGACAAGGCTTATTTTTCCTCTGACAACAAACGTATAATGACTTGGAGTTCAGGGGAAAATAATATTCACACTTATTCTGCAGAAAGCGGAAATCTTTTGAGTTCCATTGCCTTAGACGGTAATAATAACTGGCTTACTTATACTCCTGAGGGCTACTTTGTAGGAACTGATTATGCGATAAAAAACTTTATTCATATTGTTGACGGTATGAAGACTATGGATGCAAATCAATTTACAGAAACTTTTTATCGCCCTGATTTAATTGCTTCAAAGCTCGACAAGATTCATTTTACCGCAGAAGAAGCTCCTAAAATAGAAACTTTAAATGAAATTATTGCCACAGGAGACGCTCCTGTCGTGCAGTTCACCAACACGCCTGCGAGTACGCAAAAACGCGATGTTACCGTCAATTTCAGTGTGCAGGACGCGGGTGGCGGAATCGGTGCGGTGTATGTGTCGCTGAACGGCAAGGTCATTCAAGTGCAATCTGGCACGCGCAAATTCACGCTTGAGGGCGCAAACAGTGCCGCACCGCAGAAACATACGGGCGGAAAAACGGTGCAGTTTTCGCACACGATGTCGCTTTCGGCGGGCGAAAATATCATCGAAGCATACGCGACAAACGAGGCGGGCGTTATCGAGAGCCGACACGCGCAAACGCGGATTATGTGGCAAGGCGCGACTGCAAAGCCGAATCTGTATGTGTTGGCGGTCGGCGTGAATAAATACCGCGACCGCTCGCTGTGGCTCAATTACTCCGTGCCCGACGCGCAGTCGGTTCTTGCAAATTTCGGCGGACAGAAAACGTCGCTTTATCAGAATATCTACACGAGCGAACTGCTCGACGGCGATGTTACGAGGGAGAATATCGCGGCAAAATTTGCCGAGTTGTCGCCGCGCGTGAAGAGCGACGATGTGTTTATTTTCTATGTTGCAGGACACGGTACGGCGAAAAACGGCGATTATTATTTTATTCCGTCCAATTTCCGCTACACCGACGCAAGCGCAGTTCTCGCGC
>CAJOOA010000008.1 GCA_905236055.1 Candidatus Gastranaerophilales bacterium
AGCTGAGAATGCAGGAACATTCTTAGCAGCAATCTTGATTGCTTTACCAGTTTGTGGGTTACGGCCATTTCTAGCAGCTCTGTGCTTAGAAGAGAAAGTACCGAAGCCAACTAAAGTAACTTTTTGTCCTTTTTTAACTGTTTTTTGGATTGATTCAAGAGTTGCTGATAAAACTAATGATGCATCCTTTTTAGAAACTTTTGCTTTTTTTGAAATTTCAGAAATTAATTCTTCTCTGTTCATAATAAATCTCCTTTCTTATTACGAGTACTATTATACACGTTTTGATTAATAAATGCAAAGGTTTTCTTGAATTAATTTGCTTAAAAACCAATAATATAGCCCATGTAATCCAATATTAACCCAAAATACCCAAGCGGCATTATCGCCAAAACTCAGTAATAATAAGTGTTACGCTTATTTACCACCAAAATAATGTCGAATAAAATTTTGTTTAAAAATCCATGCCCATACGTCTAAAGATATTAATTTTTGTAACAATTTGTGTAAAAATATTAAAGTTTTTTCAAAACCTGCCGATACATGGAATAAGTAAGTTTGTAAGCAAAAATATAAAGGAGTGTTACTATGACAGATGAACCTATTAGATTTTCTTTAACCAGTAACAAGAAAGTTTTCGTTACAGTGGATATGAGATCCGGTATTATTACGCATGGCAAAGATAATAAAGCCAATAAAAAATTGTTAACAATTTTTAATGCCATTGCTCAAATGAATGACAATAGCGATATTGATTCAGCTGAAGAACAAAAATTGGTTGAGATGTTAAAAGCTATTTTCAGCTTAGGTGACAGTGAAAATATTGATAAAGACGAACTTGAATGGATTAATAAACTTGGTGCAAATAATGTGAAAAATTATATAGAAACAAAATATAATGAATTAAAAGATAAAATAGACAAAAAATATCAGGTAGCAGATGAAGAACCGGCTGAACCGGAAGTAGATACGGAAAAACAGCAAGCCAGAGATAACATAATTAAAGGCCTAGCCGAGAGAGTCAAAGTAGTCGAAGGTGCAACTGCCGATGGGCAGCAAGTGTACAAAGAAACTCATGGCACTCGCTTTTTTATATTCAATGAAAATAATGAATTCTGTGAAGTCGTAGAACAAGGGGGTAACTACGTAATAAAAGATGATGCTGCTGTAATAAAACCTGATGATATTGCTGAAGATCCGCAAGTTGTAGCCGAAAGAGAAGCAGCAGCACAAATACAAGCCCAAAAAGCAGCAAAACAAAAACAGATGGCTCAGGTCAAAAGAAGAAATGACCAACTTAGCTCCAAAGTAGACAATCTTGTCAAAGACCTGGGTGATGTAACAGCGCAAAAAGTAGAACATGAGGTTAAAAAAGGTGACATATTGTGGAATATTGCAATAGAGCAGTTAAAAAAGCAAGAGGTTACTAATCCTTCAACTCAACAAATTATAAACATGATTGCGCAAATCAAGAAACTCAACCCTGAAATGGATATTAATAATCTCAAAATAGGTCAAAAAATAAAACTTCCTGCAGCGAAGACAGAGCCGCCAAAGGGAGATGACCAGAATTTTGTTAAAAAAGATGAAAAAGAACAAATCAAGCTCATAAAGGAAATGAATCTTGAGGAATTAGATAAGTTGGCAGGCAGAGTAGTAAATACAGGAGAAGGTGACGGCGACTTGAATAATTTGGGCGACGATGTCAAGAAAGCGATAGTCGAATGTGCAGTTGCGTTGTATAAAGAAGGAAAAGGTGCCCCAAGCAACTTGGATCATATATACAATATTCGCACTCTGGTCAAATGGGTAACATTTGTTACGGATGAAAAACAAAATCAAGTTAAACAAAAAGAAATGGTTGAACAGATTCTGGAAACATTCTTTGAAGTAAAAGAAGAAGGGGAAACAAAAACATACACCTTCAAACCGACACAAGCATTAAATGAAGCCCAAAAAGGAAGGTTTGAAACCGTGCTGAAGGAATACGGCAATGATGGAATGAAAGCTGCGTACAAAGCTTATCTTGACAATCAAAAAGCCGCAGGGCTGGTTACAGTGCCGGAGGGTACGCCGGAAGGTGTTCAAGAGATATTTAATGAAGCAAATGCTTTCCTTCTCGAGGTTGCTGATATGGAAGATAAATCTATACAAATCGGCAGAGATGATGACAATGGATATTATTACTGTAGAGTTGACATCGACGGTAAATGGATAAATTTACGGAAATATGATGATGGGAAAGTAAAAATTCGTATTTCTAATAACACTGAGGTGCGTGATATAGATGAAAATGGCGAAAAATATGACGGTGCTGAAGTCGAATACGTGATTGATAAAGATGGCAATATTATAGGTCGCTATGACAATGATCATACCAATAATGTATATGATGGCCATATAAATAGTGGCATTAATAGTGACGAGCTTTTGAATCTGGTATGTAAAATATTTAATTACGGAGTAAAAGCAGAGAATTTCCAAGACGTAATGAATTATAGGATAGGTCTAGAAGTCGGCGAAAATTTATACAAACAAGTTAAAGGTGTCGGTTCAGGAAACGCTGCCGATATAATCAATAATCAGATAACCGAAGATAATGTTATTGGTGTTATAGACAAATTTAATATCCTATCATACAAAAATGATGATGATCAATGTATAACTAAATTTTTAATGCGTGAGTGGGGATTGACTACGGATGAATGTCGTAAACCAGCTACCATGCTCCTAAAAAAAGCAGAAAAATTAGGATTGCAGCAGAGTACACAGGAATATTACAATTTGCAATATGCAATCAAGCATTCTGGATATAAAGAAATAGACGAAGCGGTGAACGCTTTAATCAAAAAGATACAGGAAGATGAACAGCGAGTATAATTGGTAATTATAATCAAAAATAAGGTGCGCCATTTGGCGCGCCTTATTTTATTTTGAGTTTACAAATAGGGCTTTTTGCCCAAGGATAACGCCCTAGTTCTTTTGGGCTATAGCGTCATTGCGAGGGAAAACTTTATTTACCCCCGAAACAATCCAGTGAGCCAGTGCATCCGTAAAGACTGGATTGCCGCGTCCTCACTTTGTTCGGAGGTAAATATTTCCTCTCGCAATGACGATGGAAACCAAACCCCTCGCCTTTGAGGAGAGAGTCGTGGTAAGGTGAAAAAAGTACTCCCTCGCCCCTTGCGGGAACGACCTGCGAGCAGAGAATGTAAGCGCAAGCGATATTTGTTTAACGCGAGCAGGTCAAGAGAGAGGGTTGGGGTGAGGGGGTATTATATTAATGCACTACTCACCATTCACCATTCACTAATTCATTCAAGGTCGTTTATCCAAACCCTAATTCTATCGGTATTATTGGCATACAACCTTTTAGCCGGCCGCCACATGGCTTTTGGCGCACATTTGTGCAGAATCTCATCCGTTTGTCCCGCTCCGCTTCCGCCTGAGGTGAAAAACGGACGAATAGTTTTGTTTTCAAAATCATAGCTTTCCAAAAAAGTATTAATAATATGCGGAGCAACATACCACCATATCGGGAAACCCAAAAATATCGTGTCATATTCGTCTAAATTGTTTATCTTATTAGCTATTTTGGGGCGTGAAGTTTCATTCTGCATCTCAATCGTGGTTCGTGCATTTTTGTCTGTCCAATCCAAATCCGCTTTTGTGTACGGTTGTTCCGGCATGATTTCAAACAAATCTCCGCCGGTGATTTCTGCAACCTCCTTTGCTAATTCAGAAGTTGTTCCGCTCGCTGAAAAATAAGCTACTAAAGTTTTAGACATTTTGCCTCCTTCTATAGTTTATATTATATGAATTCTTTTTCGACCAAAGCGCAGAGTATATGTTCCACCATAATATGTGTGTCTTGAATAATCGGAGTGCTCTCGGAAGGGATTTTGATTAAGTAATCACAAAGTCCATCCATCAAAAATTCGCCGGACATTCCGCCGCCGGTGAGTCCTATAACTTTCATCCCTTTTCTTTTGGCTTCTTCTGCTGCCAATACAATATTTTTTGAATTTCCGGAGGTTGAAATAGCTATAAAAATATCACCCTCGTTGCCGTAAGCTTGTATTTGCCTTACAAAAACCTGATCATAGCTGTAATCGTTTCCGATTGCGGTTAATATAGAGCTGTTTGTCGTTAAGGCAATTGCACTCAGCGCTCTTCTGTAGTGCATAAATTTTGAAACAAGCTCTGTCGCAACATGCTGAGCATCCGCAGCAGAACCGCCATTGCCGGCTATCAAAACCTTGCCCCCGTTTTTGTAGGCCTCAATAATAGCTTTTGCCGAATTCTCTACGACGGACAACATTTCAGAATCAGCAAGCAGTTTCTGTTTTGTGACAACGGAATCGTTAATATAATTTGTGATAAATTCTTTCAAACATGCCCCCGCAATATGGCTCATTATAACATATTTTTTGCTTTCCGTAAACTCTTAGATTAAAACTTCGCCCTGTCTGTAAATTATAACATTTTCTCCGTCAAAACCCGCAACTGTAGAGGCAATCCCCTGCGCCTCACAATCGCCTGACGGCATAACATAATCAACATATTCTCCCACATAATTCATTGCTTCTTCATAGCTCAAGGCGGGTGGTTCGCCCGAAATGTTTGCGCTTGTAGTCGCAAGAACCCTGCCATCAATGTTTTTACAGAGTTCGGCAAAGGTTTCGTTATCCGGAACCCGGATTCCGACTGTAGGCATTCCGGAGGTTAAATAATCCGGAGTTTCTTTCGATTTTTCCAAAATAACCGTCAAAGCACCGGGGAAGTGCTTTTTGATTAGCATTTGCCCTTTTTTGCAAATTGGTTGTTTTACATAATCCAAGAGCGGATATATGTCATAACTCATTAGAATCAAGGGTTTTTTGGCTTCCCTGTGCTTTATTCGGTA
Organism: Candidatus Gastranaerophilales bacterium; assembly: GCA_905236055.1. Lineage (GTDB taxonomy): Bacteria > Cyanobacteriota > Vampirovibrionia > Gastranaerophilales > Gastranaerophilaceae > CAG-196. The sequence continues at coordinate 4,907 of CAJOOA010000008.1, forward strand.
TATTTTTTTAACGGCTTCTTCGCTGGACGGCAAACAACCCAAGCCCCAAACAGTATCCGTGACAAAGGCAATTACACCGTCATTTTTCAGTATGTCGTTTATTTTTTTAAAATCGGTCATTTCTTTGGTTTAACCTATTACCGGCTGAACAAAGGTTCTTGTTGCAAGGTCTTTGTCAAGCATTAAGATGGCTTTTTTGTCATCACCGATTAACTTGAGTGTTGCCAAAAGTCCGCCTACATTTGCTTCTTCTTCAACTTGTTCTTTTATGTACCAATCAAGCAAGTGTAATGCTGCTCTGTCTTTTACTTCTTCTGCAACATCAGCGACGTGATTAATACTTGAGGTTACATATTGTTCGTGTTTAAGAACTTCTTCAAAAATTTCCAAAGGAGTTGTGCCGTGAAATTCCGGTTTTGCAATGGCTTCAAGCTTGATTTCGCCCCCTCTTTCATCGAGGTAATCAAACATACCCATTCCGTGAGCATGTTCCTCTTGAACTTGTACGTTGAACCAGTTTACAAATCCCTGAAGATTCCATTCCATGAATTTAACTTTCATAGCAAGGTAAAGATACTCGGAGTAAAGCTCTTTGTTAATCTGTTCGTTGAATGCTTTTTCTAATTTTTCGTTAATCATATTTAAGTCCTTTCTTTTATAGCGTATTAAAAATTCTGTCTCCCGCATCGCCCATACCTGGAACAATATATCCTTTTTCGTTGAGGTGTGAATCAACTGCCGCAACAATAAGTTTTACATCCGGAAACTCACTGAAGACGTGTTCAATTCCCTGAGGGGCTGATATCATACAAACACCGCAAATATTTTGCTGCGGAATCCCCTTATTTGTATACAATTTGATGACATCGGTCAATGAATTACCTGTAGCAAGCATCGGGTCTGTGATATAAACGTAATATTTTTTCGGATCATCAACCGGCATAGGGACCTTGTTATAGTACCAAACCGGTCTCAGCGTTTTTTCATCACGGTACATACCTACATGTCTTATAGTGGCTTGAGGCAAGATATCTACTGCTTCATCCGTAAAAATCAGTCCTGCTCTTAAAATCGGGGAAATTATTATTGTTATATCCTGATTAATTGTTTTTGTTGTAAATTTTGTAAGCGGAGTTTCAATTTCTACCTCGGTTTGAGGCAAATTTTTAGTGGCCTCATAAAGCAAAATTCTTGTGAGTTTTCTTGCTGCAAGCCGTACGCCTTGTGTGTCCGTATCTTTTGCTCTAATTGTGCATAAGCTCTGATTTACTATGGGATTTTCAACTATAGTCAAGTTTTCGTATTTATTTTTCATGATTTATAAACTCCTCTATATTTTCCCTGATTTGGTTTGCTTTTTGGGTTGAATTATCCAAAAAATCATCGGAATATCTTAAAAAGCCGTTAAAGTCGGCATGGTGACCACCTTTTTTTATTTTAAGGCCATGTTCATTTAATTCTTCGCCGAAGAGTGAGCATGAATTGATTATTGAGCTGATTTTTTTGTACATATCATCTAGCAAGAACAATGCATCATGCAATCTTTTTGGCGGATTTACGGTTACTATAGGTGTGTTTTTGTCAATATACTCGCCTTTTTTAGGCAGATATATTTCCAAAGATTTTGAACCTGCCAAACCGCTGAATTCCACTGTTATTTGTGAACCTTGCGGGATATAAACTTCGGGATTCGTCAGAACGAACTTTACATATACGTCATCTTTTATGGGTTTAAGTTTTACAACATAGCCGACCTGAACCCCCATCATTTTGACGGGAGAGCCAACTATCAGCCCGTCAACATCGGGCAAAAATATTTGATAATCATTTTCATCATTTTTGGAGTTGTGCATAAATCTCAAAGATGAAAATGCAACGATAATCAGTATGATACATAACCATATTAAAAGTTCCCCGCTGTGAGAAATATATATGGTATTTTTGTCTCTCTTTTGACCAAACATGCTCAACCCCAAATAATTATCATTAATTATACTATCATAAATTAAGCAAGGGGTAAATTTATATTTTAATTTTGCCCTGAGTGAAATTTATGATAAAATTGTATTTGAGATTTTGTAAATAAGGAGTATTAGAAGATGGAAAATTTAGCAGATATTGGTGTTTTTGGCGGTTCGGGCTTTTATAAATTTTTGGACGATATTAAAGAGGTCCCTATGGATACTCCGTACGGAATGCCATCAGACAGCTTATTTATCGGGAAAATCGGTAAACACAAAGTTGCGTTTATGCCGAGACATAACAGAAACCACAATATTTTGCCGCATTTAATAAATTATCGTGCAAATGTTTGGGCTATGAAAAATGCGGGTTGCAAAAGAGTAATTTCTCCATGTGCTGCAGGAAGTTTGCAAAAACACGTTGAACCGGGACATTTTGTTATTTGCGATCAGTTTGTTGATTGGACAGACGGAAGAAAATCAACTTTCTTTGAAGGCCCTATAGTTACACATCCGTCTGCAGCAGAAACTTATTGCCCTGAAATGAGAAAATTGGCAATAGAAACTGCTAAAGAATTAGGAATAACGGTTCATGAAACCGGGACGGTTGTTGTAATTAACGGCCCAAGATTTTCTACAAAAGCAGAATCGAAATTCTTTACTAATCAGGGCTGGGAAGTTATTAATATGACGGCTTTCCCGGAAGCATATCTTGTTAAAGAAATGGATATGTGCCCGTTGAACATTTCTTTGATAACAGATTATGATGCGGGTTTGGTCGGTGATGTTCCGCCTGTTTCTCATCACGAAGTTATTGAAGTCTTTAACAATAATGTTGCTAACCTCAAAAAATTATTATTTACAATGATTGAAAAACTTCCGATGGAGAATAATAATTGCGACTGTGCAAATACCAGAAAAAATTCACAACTGTAAAGGATAAAAAATGATATCAAGATTAGTAAACGAATTATTTTATTTCTATTTCATTTTACTTATTTTAAGAATATTTTTGACTTGGATACCAAATATAGACTGGGGAAACCAGCCCTACAAAGGGATTAGTGCCATAACGGATCCTTTCTTGAATATATTCAGAGGAATTATTCCGCCGATAGGTGGAGCGCTTGATATATCACCGATTTTGGCATTTATAGTTCTTCAAATACTTCAGGGTATTATTGTCGGTTTACTATCCGGAATGGGATTATGATAAAAAAAATTCTTTTTATAAATTTTGGCGGAATCGGGGATGAAATATTATTTTTACCCTCGATTTTGTCTGTAAAAAAACAGTTTCCGGATTCGGAAATTACACTTGCGCTTGAAGAAAGAAGTAAGCAAGTTGTCGGGCTTACAAATGTTATAAACAAAACACTTTTTGCCAATATAAAAAATAAGAGTAAAATTTTGGAATTATGCAAGCTTCTTTTTAAAGTTTGGCTTGGCAAATATGATATGGTGGTCTCATCCGGTTCAAACAAATGTATTTCAATTTTTCTTTTTATGACATTTATTAAAAAGCGCTACGGTTATGATACCGGATTTTTAAGCAGATTGTTATTAACAAAAGCCGTCGGGCTTAATAAAAATCAATATGCTGTGAATATGTATCATGATTTGGTTACTCCGATAACCGATATAAAAACAGAATTGCCGGAAATAATTTGTGAAAGAAAACCGGTTAGAGAAAATACTATTTTGGTTCACCCGGGGGTAAGCAAAGTAAGTATAGAAAAAGGTATGATAAAAACAATTTCGCCGAAGGAATGGGCAAAGGTTATAGAAGGTCTTTATAATAGCGGGCGCAAAGTATTATTGACAGGCGGCCCTGATGACAGGGATTGTATAGACGGTATTGTTAAAGAGGTTTCACCCGAAAAGTTTGAAAATCTCTATGGTACGACAAAAAATTTGAAAGATTTGGCTGAATTAATTACGTCTGCAGAAAAATTTTTGTGTTCGGATTCTGCCCCTTTGCATATTGCAGTCGGGTTGGGTGTAAAAACTTATGTTATTTTTGGCCCCACTGATGATAAAAAATTAATTCCGCAAAACGAAAAAGTTATTCCGATAAAAGCTAATTGTGATTGCCTTTTGTGGCCATGCCTTTGGGAAAAGCGCCAAACAACCTGTGAAAAATTGGATTGTTTAAAAATTCCAACGGAAAAAATTGTAAAAACTATATTGTCTTAAACTGCTTGTCATTTTCCAATTTGTCGATAAGCTTTCTCGATTTAACCCCTTTTAAAGTAAATTGCGAATAATGGAAATTACTGGTGTTATCTAAATTACATATCGAGTACATCGGTTTCTTTATAATAATTCTTTTTGTGGCGTTTAACCTTATTATTACGTTTTTTTACGTCTTCGGAAACGTTTTTGTAAGCATTATCAAGAGAGATTTTTGCAAGCGGTTTATTTTTTGTTCTGTCGTTCACAACAAGCCAATAAGAGTGTTTGACGTTATTAACCGAAAAAGATATTTTGCCGGCTTTTCTGTCACCGGGTTTGAACTGAGAGAATAAAATTTTGGTATCTCCGAAAATAGAAGGATTATGAATTGTATTGTAATCACTTAAAAGTGCCAAATCCATCCCTGCGAAGCTTTTATCCGACATATTCGAAATACAAAGCGACAGAGTTATTGTGTTAACTTCGCCAAACGGATCTTTTTCGTAAAGAATGTTTGATATTCTTATGTCTAATCCCGGATAAATTATTTCTTTCTTAGTTAAGGCCTCTTCCCTGTAGACCGGAAGTTCAACGCTGGATAATATTTTTACTCTTATTTCATCTCCGGGAGAAATTAAAACATCTTTTCCTTTTCTGTACAAAGACATTCCGAGCCCTATAGCACCTCCGATTGCCGCACCGCCGGCTATTGTATATCCGTTTGAGGCGATTGCAGCTTCAATACCGAGGGCTTGTGCTGCAAAAATACCTCCTATAACTCCGCCGGCTGCAGTATAACCCAAATCAGTTGCTGCTATTTTGGCTGCTGCCTTTACCGGATGAAGTTTTGTGGACATCTTGCCTTCAATCGGAATTTCACGTCCATCCGGAGTAATCAGTTTATCAAAACTTAAATCCAGATAACCATCCCGTCCGAGTCGCTTTGCCTCACCGGAACCTTTAATATAACCATGAGCCAGGGTTCCTTTTGGGACTATTACACCTTTATTCCCGTATACATCACTTGTAACTTCAGCAAAAAATTCGTCCCCCTCAAAAGAAAAACTTCCGTCAAGTACTTGTGATACGGTCATTTCTATAGTGTCACGCTTTTCAAGTGTTTCAGTTTTGCCGGTAAAAAGTTCTTTATCAAGAGTATATTCATTATCATATTCCGCATAACCGCTGAAAACGTCATCTGCTGCAAAAACCGAGTTCTGCATCAGAAAAATACTTAATATAAATAATGCTATTCCTCTCCTCATATTGGAATTATATCCTTTTTTTCATGTTAAGTCCAGAAAATTAAACTGTTTCAAGTAATTTGTTATAAATGTCAATTGTTGTCTTACAGATTTTCAAGTTTCTTTCCACAAGACTTTTTATCGTGTTTTTGTAACAAACTAAGATGGCTTTGTCCAGTCCGTTATCCTCATCCAAAACGGCTTTTATCGGAGCTGTCCATTCTTCAGGTCTTGTTTCGGCTTCAATTTTGTCAGCAAGAAAAATTATTTTTTCAAATTTGCTCATATTTTCTTTGCCCAAAGTATGCCATCTGATTGCAGAAAGAATTTCTTCATCCTCTACACAAAAATTTTCCTTTGCCATAATAGCGCCTGCAGGAGCATGATAGGTTTTTGGGTTGGTAAGCTCGCCTTCGCATAAGTCTTTACAAGATATTATCATATCTTTTAAATCAGAACTTGGAATACATTTTGCACAGTCATGAATAAGTCCGCAAAAATAAGCCCTTTCTTTATCAAGCCCAAATTTTTCCGCAAGTTTGGATGCACATTCTGCTGTGCCTATCGAATGTCGATATCTTTCGTCATTAAGGTTTTCTTTTAACCATTTTTTACATTCTTCAAGATTTGTACAAATCATATTTTTCAATATATTCCTCTACTTTTTTGTCAATATCCTGTTTGTTAAATTCTCTTATTTCTGTTGATGAAATATCCATAAATTCGCAGTTTACAAGTTCAAAATCCCAGCCGTTTTCACGGAACTCATCATATATTTCATCATTTCCTTCCCATTTTCTCGGGAAAACAATGAAATGAACAAGTTTTTTTAATTCCTCCGGTTTGTACCAACTATCAAGTTTCACAAATGCATCTGTTCCTATTATAAAACTTAAACGACCTTTGATGTTATACTGTTCAATAATTTTTTTCACTGTAATCAAAGAATAAGACTTTCCTTCGGATTTATATTCGATATTTGAAATTTCAAAATTTTTATTGTCGGAAATTGCAATGTCGACCATATTGTATCTGTGTTGAGCAAGATTTTTATCAATTTCTTTATGCGGGGGCAGATATGCGGGAATGAATATTATTTTATCGAACCCGAAATTTTCCAATACAAATTCTGCCATTTTTATATGAGCATTGTGGATTGGATTAAAAGTTCCGGGAAAGATACAAATGTTCATAAAATGCCCTGTTTATTGTTCTGCTGCTTCTTCAAAATCAGCAGACTTATCTGTGTTTGCCATATTACTCAGATATACTCTTGTAAGTTGATCTAAACCGGAAATGTCTCCGTTGAAATTGATTGTAAATGAAAAAGTGTCCGGACTAAGGCATTTATTATTACCTGTATTTTGATAAGTGCAATTTGAACTGTTTGCTGACAAATCCAAGTCGACGTCAATCCTCCAACGGCCTCCTGCTTGAGGTGACACAAAGGATATCGTCCAATCGGTATTATCTGCTCTGTGTCCTGTTGCTATACAAGAAGGAGAGCTGTTATTACAATAGGTTATGTTTTCAAGTTTAAGGAAATCTGCTATCAAATTTGGATATTTACACACGCCACTATATTTGTTGTCATTAAATTGTGACAAGGTTGGCTTTTCATTGCATCTGAGCCCATTACAACCGTATTGGGTGTTTGGATTAAGCGTTCCATTAGTTAAAAACGCGTTTGTAGGTGTGCTTGAATCAATAGGTTTCCTGTAATATATCTCAGGATTATTCAGCATTGCTTCTGTTGCCTCGCTTATAACTTTATAACATTCCAAAACCTTAAATTTATATCTATCCGGGCGCATGTTCATAATAGCAGGCGCCAATATTGCAGATGCTACAGCAATTATTCCCAGAGTAATAAGTATTTCCGCCAAAGTAAAGCCACGTTTTTTCATAACAATCTCCGAACCTATATCAAGACAATGTTAGCATATTTTTGACGAGGTTTCAAATAATATGGAATCAAGAGTAGCTAAAATTTCTTCTAAATTATTCATCAAAACAAGTGCCCCTCTGTATTTTGAGGCACCGGAAAATCCGTTTACATAATACGGATAAAATTTTCTCGTAAAATTGATGCCGAATTTTTCTCCGCGAAATTCTACTTCTTTTATCAAATGTTTTTTTATCCCCTCAATTTTTTCTTCCAAAGTTGGAGGGGGTAAATATTCGCCTTTATTGAGATAACGTTCTATTCTCGATATAAGAGTAATATCGCCAAGGATACCTCTCCCTATTGCAATTCCGTCGGCTTGAGATTCTTCAAGGCATTTTTCGGCCGTTTCTATTGAAACAATATCACCGTTTGCAAAAACCGGAATGTCAACGCTGCGTTTTAATTCCGCAATCTTTTTCCAATCCGCTTTGCCACTGTACATTTGAGAACGAGTGCGGGCATGGATAGTTATAAAATCTGCACCGGCTTCTTGCATACGCTCTCCGAATTCAACGAAATTCATTTCATCTGCTGTATAACCGAGTCGAAATTTTACGCTCAGAGGAATTTTTATTCTTGATTTAACAGTCTTAGCTATTTCTTCCGCGAGTTCTGGTTTTCGCATTAATCCAGCGCCATCTGTTCCTTTTACAACTTTGTTAACAGGGCAGCCCATATTGATGTCAATCATGTCAGCAAATTGTTGAAGATATTCTGCGCAATCGGCTATCATTTTGGGTTTATGTCCGCTCAGTTGGTATGATATCGGAGAATGATTTTCCCCCCTTGCTGTCATAGAAGTATCTTTGACCTGATTAAGTGCCTCTGAGCTAATCATTTCTGTTGTTAAAAGACAAGTTTTTGAATGTTCTCTGACAAGTGAACGCAAAACGTAATCAGTTATTCCCGCCATTGGCGCAAGTGAAACTCTGCTTGCAATCAAACCATTTACATCAGACATTGCAAACTAACCCCCGACAAAAGGTTTTAATTCGTCTGCTCTGGATTTTGCATACTCCAAATATTCATCTTCGGTTTTGTAGTTTGAAACAAACTCGTTGTAATATTTGTACGCCTCTTTATAATTTTCCAAACCGTCATAATCAATGGCTATCATATAATTTACAATGGGCAAATCTTTTGTGTATTTCAAAACTTTTAGATAATCGGTTATTGCGAGTGAGGGTTTCTTCTGCTCATCGTAAATCAAAGCCCTATAGTAATAAGCATTAGCATTATTGGATTCTTTTTTGATAATTTCGTTAAATTTCGTAAGTGCTGCTTCAAAATTTTTGTTTTCGTATTGTTGAATTCCCTCAGACAATTCATAAGCGGATGAATTTTGAGCTACATATTCAAGTAAATTTTTTGCCTCCGATTCCGGATTTAATTCAATCGATTTTTTCAAATAGATGTCTGCCTCGTTCCAATTCTGTTTTTCTACATAAAGGTAGCCGATATAATAAGGTATTTGGGCGTTTTTCGGGTTGATTTCAAAGGCCTTTTTGTAATAATCAATTGCTTTGTCATAGTTGCTCATATTTTGATAACAAGCTGCTGCACCGATTAGCGAAGTTTCCGTTGCGGGATTCAGAGATAAATATAAGCTCAGAGCTTTTTTATAATCTTTGTTTTCGTAGTTAGAAGATGCATTTCTCAATATTTGAGAAGTATAATCATTTTCAACATCTTTCAAAGTTGATAAAACGGATTTGTTGGTTGGGAATTTACTTTTCGCAGTAGTTAAAATATTTTTAGCGTTATTATAATCCTCTACAGAGGCATAACAAATTCCCAAATTTGTGTAAGCATCAACATTCGACGGGTTTAAATTAATGACGTTTTTATACGCGGAAATGGCGTTTTTAAAATCATTTTCCTTGTGGAGTTTATACGCATAGTCATACAGCATATTTTGCATTGTTTTGTCTTCACCCGCATTTTTGCTGAGGTAAGAGATAAATTCTTCCGGTGACATTGCCGCTTTCATAACATCAAAAATTTCTGCTTTGGCCGTAGGATTCCCGGGTTCAAGGGTTAAAACTTTTTTATACAGAGCAAGTGCATTTGTTTTATCTCCCATTTCCGATAAGGCCTGTGCTTTGTACAGGTTTGCCTGAACGTTGTTTGGATAGAGAGTCAGAACCGAATCATAAGATTTCAGGGCTTTTTGGTAGTCTTTTTTCTGCTGATAAAGTGTTCCGACATTCAACCTCGTGTTAACATTGTTTGGATTAAGTTGTTCGGCTTTATTGTAATATCCCAGAGCCGCCTCAAAATCTCCCTGTGCCTGTTTTATAGCACCAATATTGGCGTTTAATTCGGCATCGGATGGAGTTACTGCAAGCTTTTTCATATAAATACGTTCGAGCGAATACAAAACCTCCATATCTCCTTTGCTGTTTGCAAGGGCGGCATTATATTGAGGCAGAGCGTCTTCGTATCTGCCGATTTTATCAAGAGTTCTCGCGTATTTCATTCTTAAAAGTCCGTCTGTCGGATTTAAGTCGAGGGCTATTTTATAATATTCTGCAGCTTTTGGTTCATTACCCAAAACTTTCATTAATTCTGCTATTTGGGCGTAAGAATCGGGAGCAAATTTCTCATTCTCTGCGGCTTTAGAAAATTCATAAGCGGAGGCGGATAAATTTCCCATTGCTCGTAATTCTTCGGCTTTTCTGTGTCTTGAAGCAGCGCTTCTGTCAAACCCTGTAACTTTTAAACATTGATTTAGATTTTCGCGTGCAGAAGCTATCATAGCTGCTGAATTTTGTACGGATTGGTCTTTTTCGGGATACATTTTCAAATAAAAAAGCGCACTTCTGAAGTCATTAGCGGCATTTTCATATTTATTTTCCTGATTCGCGTAATATGTTGCACGGGCAAGATAAGAATTTATAAGCCCGATTCTTGCGGAATTGTCCAAATAATTAACTCTCAAAGCCCGTCTGAATTCTACAATTGCGGAGGAATATTGACCTTGCGCAAGGAAACTTTGTGCAGCATCATAATGCTGTGCAAAAGCACCCGAACCCGCCGCAAACACGGTAGTCTGTGCCAAAACAACGGCAGCGGCAACAATACAAAGCATCCCTGATAGTTTTTTATTCATAACAATATTCTACTACAAGATTAAAAAAATAAATACTCGCCCAAATTGGCATCAATAAACTTGTTAATCTTTTTAGTATTGATTATTCAATAATTGTGAATTCAAAAATATTCTTTCCAACGGTTTTTGTTGAATAATCTTCCGCGAATTTTATGAAGTCTTCTGCCACCTCGGATTTGGGGATTTGAAGACTAATTTTATCGGAACAAGCTTTTAATATATCAGGCAAAGTACTTTTTGCACTAATATTTAGTTTATCTGAATTTTTTCGCAATATATAAACTAACATTCTTTGATAATAAGCATTTGCACTCCCTGTACAACTAGATACGCTAGGTTTACCATCTGCTCCTCGAATTGTTTTATAATATTCTATAATTTTCGATTTATGATAAAGTGTTTCGGGTTTCAGAATAAACAACGGCGGATTTTTTAAGGCGACTTTTGCAAGGTCAAATTTATTAATGTCAAATAAGCGGGCAGTTATTTCAATATTTTTATTTATTGTTTCTGGTGACATGTAAAATAATTGAGGTTGTTTGAAAGCAGCTTGTATAAAATCATTTTTTGAAACTCCGAGCAAGCTTGCTGATGTTATTACATTTTTATATATAGTTTCTGGTGCTTTCACAAAAAGTGAGGGTTTTTTTAGAGAAACATTGATAAACTCTTTTTTTGTAATTCCAAGCAATTGCGCGGTCGTTTCGACATTTTTATTTATTGTCTCCGGCAACTGATAAAATAAAGAGGGCTGATATTTAGCAGCTTGAATAAACTCACTTTTAGTAATCTCAAGTATATTTGAAGAAGTTTCGACCTTGTTTTTTATGGAGTCAGGTTTCATGGGAAACAATGCCGGATTTTTTAAGGCTGCTTTGATTATTTCATTCTTAGTCATTCCAAGAAGTTTTGCAGTTGTTTCAATATTTTTATTTATTGTTTCTGGTGACATGTGAAATAATTGAGGTTGTTTGAAAGCAGCTTGTATAAAATCATTTTTAGAAATTCCAAGTAATTTTGCAGTTGTTTCAATATTTTTATTTAAAGTTTCCGGCGAAGCGGAAAATAATTGAGGGGAT
>CAJOOA010000009.1 GCA_905236055.1 Candidatus Gastranaerophilales bacterium
CATATCCATGGTTTTTTTCATCGTTTCGGGGTCATCTTTAATAAATTCCGCAAATTCTTTCATCTTATCGGAATAAGAAACTTTTCCATGCTCACATTCGAAAAGATTTATGTATTTGTCGTTGCGTAAAATTTCAATAACTTGTTCAGGATAGTCTTTGCTCATTTCTAAAAACGGATAAATGAATCTGGCTGAAAGTCCTTTATATAGACAATATTTCATTTCTTTCATTTCGTCAGGTATTTCATTTTGGGCGTGGTGAAGAGCTTCTATCTTGCTTAACGAATAATTGTCGTTTTCTTCAATAAAATCATAATCATTATTATATATATCTATTACGTAATCCCAATCGCGAGGGAGTCTGTAATCATCAGACAAATTGGCATATTCCTTTAATCGGTTCGCCATATCCATGGCTTTTTCAGGGGAAGTTTGGTACAACTTATTAATATATTTAAGCATTGTATTATCATAAACATTTTCAGTTCTGACTTTGCTGCTGTTAAAAAAGGTCATATTTGCCAACTGACTTATTACTGGACTTATAGGTAACTCAACTTGATTCTTTAATTGTTTGGTTTGCAGTTTTCTGCTCAATCTTCTTTGCTTTAGATTCCTAAAACATTCCGTTATTGCCATTACGTACATGTGTTTCAATTCCTCTTAGGTTTAATATCTCCTTAATTTAAAAACACGTAAAAAAATATTTTGCTAGTATTAATGTTTTATTCGCCATAAATCTTTTTGGAACAAGACTAAGAATGGTATTAATTCCAAACGGCCGATATACATATCTGCAGTTAAAACCAGTTTAGAAATTTCTTTTAACCCATCATAGCTTCCTAATGGACCTATAATATGTCCCAACCCCGGACCAATGTTTCCTACTGCACTTATAGTGCCAGTTATTCCGACAAGTGTGTTTTCTTCGGCTACGGAAATTATCAACCCCGAAATTATTGAAATTGCTATGTAAAAGAATACAAACATCAAGGTCTGGTATAAAACCTCTTTGGGAACAGTATATTTCCCGATTTTGATATTAAATACTGCTTTTGGATGCAGAATCTTTGACATTTCGGTTTTCATTATCTTAAAAATCAACATCCAGCGCATAATTTTTATACCGCCGCCGGCTGAACTTGCGCAGCTTCCTGCAAGCATCGCAACGAACAGAATTGCCTTTGATGTGTAGTCCCATGAAGCAAAATCAACACTGCAAAAGCCGGATGTTGACATTACTGATGCGACTTGGAAAAACGCATGGGTAGTGCTTTCTGCAAAATCATAGTTCATATGTATAAAAAGTGAACCGGCTAACAATAAACCTAATATTGCAAACAGTTCGAAATATATTTTAAATTCTTCGTTCTTAAACAGTATAAACGGGTTAAATTTTGACCAAGCTCTAAATTGCAAATTATAGCTGGCCCCTGCAAAAAACATAAAGAACGCCAATATCCAAACTATAGTGTTTGAATATCCGATAAAGCTCTGTGAATTTGGTGAAAAGCCGCCGCCTGAAACTGCCGAAAAAGCGTGGCATATTGATTCGAATAAATCCATTCCGTTGAATTTCAGCAATAAAACGGCTAATATTGTCATTCCAAAATAAACTTTCCAAAGTGATGATGCTGTATTTTTAATTCTCGGGGTAAACTTATCTTCTGTAGGCCCCGGTGCTTCTGCAAAGAATAGCTGTCTGCCTGCAACAGCAAATTGCGGCAATATTGCAATAAACAGGACAATTATGCCCATACCTCCCAGCCATTGTGTAAAAGAGCGCCAGAAGAATAATGAGTGCGGATAATCAAAGTGCGTTAAAATCGTTGCGCCTGTTGCTGTAATTCCTGATGTTGCCTCAAAAAATGCATTTGTTGGTGTGAATCCGAAAAACAGATATGGTATTGTGGCAAATAATCCCGCAAATATCCAGCAAAAAGTTACAACACAAAGACCTTCGGATTTTTTTATATCATTAACCGTTTTTATTTCAGAAGTTCCTTTTACAGCAAATCTTAAAATTAAGGAGAGTAAAAAGGCGGAAAGTCCTGCAATTACAAACGGCATTATTGCCGATGTTTCGCCGTATATCAACGCAACTATAATCGGAATTAGCAGAACAATGCTAAAGTACATCATAGCCAATGAAAAGGTATATGCTAAATAACTTAATCTCATTAATCCGCCTTAAAATAATCCCTAATCGCAGGAGCATTTTCGCTTAACGTAAATATTATCAAATTATCCCCGCTCATTATTTGAGTGGCTCCGTTAGGAATTATTATCCTGTTTCTTCTTTGCACAATTCCTACAATACCTTTTTCCGGGAGTTTCAAGTCCATAATTTTTGTTGTTTTAAAATTATCCGGCATAAGTATAGTAAGAACTTCCCCCTTGCCTTGTTCGACAGTCGCAAGTATCCCTATGTTCGTCCCGCATAAGTTACTCTTAATCTCATTCAGAGCAGCTATTTGGGTTGAAATAGAAACGTCAACACCAACTTTCTCAAATAATTCGGCATTTGTTATTTTTGAAACCCTTGAAACTACTCTGTTTACACCGAGTTGTTTTGCAAGCAGAGAACATAACAAGTTCTTTTCGTCATTATTCGTAACGCTTATAACAACATCCGAATCCGATATATTTTCTTCGTTAAGAAGCTCTAAATCGGTTCCGTCGCCGTTAATAATCAAGGTATCTGATAGCTGCTCCGCCAAATGATTACATCTATCTTCATCGCGTTCTATAATTTTTGTTTTAAATTTCATCCCTTCAAGACTTTTTGCAAGCTTTAATCCGACATTTCCGCCGCCGATTATTGTAATATTTTTTACAAAATCTTTTTTATGGAAAAATTTGCCGGCCAAAACATCAAGAGAGTGTGCCAATCCCATAAAAATGACTTTATCGTCTTTTTGTAAGACAGTTTCACCATTGGGGATGAAAAGCACTTCTTCTCTGGTAATACCTACAATCAGGGTGTCTTTAGGGAAAGTGCAGTTTCTGATTTTTTGATTAACTAAAATTGAATCTTCTTCAATTCGGTATTCCAAAAGTCTCGCACGGCCGCCCGCAAAATTTTCAACATCTAGAGCTTTTGCGACAGTAATAATCCTGAATATTTCCTGAGTAAGAAGTTCTTCCGGCCAAATAACTATATCAATATAAAAGTCGCTGTTATAATCTGAATCTTTTGCAATTCCTAAAGAGGCCTTATATTCTTCATTTCGAACGAAACACATTGTGCATTCGTTTCCTAGTTTTTTTGCAGTTAAGCAAGCAACAATATTAAGTTCATCCGAATTTGTGCAGGCAATAAATACATCTGCATCCTTTACTCCGGCTTGTTTTAAAATTTCAATATCGGAGCCGTTACCGTCAACAAAACTGATATCATATTTAGAAATAGCGTCAACTTTATTCTTCTCATTATCAATAACGGTAATATCATTATCTGTATAAAATTGCGAAGCAATCATTGCTCCGACTTTATTTGCACCAAAAATAATTATCTTCATAGGTCTATTTTAACCTTAATGTCAAAACATGTAAAGATGAATACATATTGTTAATTTAATAAAATCTTAATAAAGCAGTTTTATATTTTATGCTAGAATTAATATATTATAAAAATCACATTAAAAGAGAGGTTGATATGTGCGGAATAGTTGGATATGTGGGAGAGAAATCTGCTCTGGATATATTGTTGGAAGGGCTTACCAATCTGGAATACAGAGGTTATGATTCTGCCGGAATTGCCGTTAATGTTGACGGTAAAGTTGAGCTTTACAAAGCGGAAGGTAAGCTTCAAAATCTTAAGGATTTAACATCAGAGCAAAGAGAACACATAATAAGGTCTAAAATAGGTATTGGACATATTCGTTGGGCTACACATGGGGCACCGACAACTATTAATGCGCACCCTCATTCCTGTAATTGCGGACGTGTTGCAGTTGTTCACAATGGTATTATTGAGAATTATAAAGAACTCCGCGCGAAATTGGAAAAGGAAGGTTGTGTTTTTCGTTCACAAACTGATACCGAAACTGTTGCACATCTTGTTGCTAAAAAATATGCCGAGACAAAAGATTTAACAGAAGCCGTAAGACTTGCAACAATGGAAATAGAAGGAGCTTATGCGCTTGCCGTTATTCATCAGGATGTTAAAAATACAATCGTAGCCACCAGAAGGAATGCTCCTCTGCTGGTTGGAATTGGGGAGGGTGAATTTTACATTGCATCAGATGTTCCGGCTATTATTCAATATACGAAAACGGCAATGTATTTGGACGATAACCAAATTGTTACACTAACGCCTAAGACAATGAAGCTTATTGATATAAATAACAATGAGTTACCTCAAAAAATCGAAACTCTGCCTTGGGAACCGGTTGCTTTGAGCAAGATGGGGTATAAACATTTTATGCTTAAGGAAATTCATGAGCAACCAGATGTTGTTAGAAACGTTCTGGGTGGTAAATTAAGGACTATAGATGAAAATATTATTCTAAATGAAGTTACTTTAAACAAGGACTCTTTGAAACACTTAGGTCGGATTCAAATAGTTGCTTGCGGAACTTCATTACATGCTGCGATGGTTGGTAAATATATAATTGAAGAGTTGTGCGGTATAGCAGTCGATGTTGAACCATCAAGTGAATATATTTACAGAACAACTGTTGGGGATGAAAAAACTCTTGTAATAGGGGTTTCACAGTCAGGTGAAACGGCAGATACCATAACAGCGGTAAGACAAGCAAAGGCAAGGGGCTCACATATCCTGATTATTACGAATAGACCTGATTCTACCATGGCACGTGAAGCAGGCAGTTTAGTCCCTGTAAATGCCGGTATTGAAGTGTCTGTAGCCGCTACAAAATCTTATATGGCACAAGTAATTTCGTTTTATCTTTTAGCAATTTATATTGCCGAAATTAAACAATCAGCTTCAAAAGACGAGTTGCAGAAAATTAAGAGAGAATTGATTTTACTTCCTCAAAAACTTGAAAAAGTGCTTTCGCATAAAGAAGATGTTCAGTCATGTGCAAGAAAATTCTCAAATTCAAAGGACTTTATATTCATTGCAAGAGGAATAAACTTCCCAACGGCATTGGAGGGTGCTTTGAAGCTTAAAGAAATAAGCTACATAAATGCAACCGGATACACAGCCGGTGAACTTAAACACGGCCCTATTGCTATGTTGGATGAATCTATGCCTGTTCTTGCAATTCTTATGAAAGGTAAAGTATATGATAAAATACTTTCAAATGCGGAAGAGGCGAGAGCTAGAAATGCCAGAATGATTGCTCTTACTAACTCCGAAGATTCCAAACTAAATGAATTGTTTGAATCAATTATAAGAATTCCAGATGTTGATGAAACCCTGTCGCCGGTTTTGGCAATAGTGCCTTTGCAATTGCTGGCATATTATATTGCGGAATTTTTAGGCAAAGATGTTGATCAGCCGAGAAATCTTGCTAAGTCTGTTACGGTTGAGTAAAGTAAAAATATTAATATTAAATACAAAAAGGGTGCACTTTAAAATGCACCTTTTAAATTTTGTTACTTGTATGAAGTAAAAAAAAGCTGATCTTTAAGATCAGCTATAAATATCAACCAACAATTTCTTTAACTTCGGCTTGCAGGTTCTTTGAATCAACCTTTATTCCGGGACCCATTGTTGTTGTCAGATAAACTGACTTAACGTAAGTACCTTTAGCAGAAGATGGTTTTGCTCTCAAAACTGCATCTGCTAATGTTCCGAAGTTTTTAACCAAATCTTCGTGGTTAAATTGAATTTTACCTATAGGACAGTGAATCATACCCTGCTTATCTGCTCTAAATTCAACTTTACCTGCTTTAGCATCCTTAACTGCTTTAGCTATATCAAGTGTAACTGTACCTGTCTTCGGGTTTGGCATCAAACCTTTAGGACCAAGTACTCTACCTAATTTACCTAACATACCCATACAATCAGGCGTTGCAATTAATGTATCAAACTCGAACCAGCCGCCGGCTATTTTATCTATGATATCTTCAGTCCCGTAGAAATCAGCACCGGCTTCTTTTGCTTCGTTAACTTTAGGCCCTTTTGCGATAACGCAAACTCTTACTTCCTTACCCAAGCCGGCTGGAAGTACGACAGTTGAACGAATTTGCTGATCTGCGTGTTTAACTTCAATACCTAATCTCATATGGCATTCTACTGTTTCGTTGAATTTTGAAACTTCTTTAGAAATTTCCTGCAATTTTGTTAACGCTTCTCTACCGCTTACAGGTTGTTCATATCCGGCAAGAAGTTCTTGTATTTTCTTTTGTTTTTTAGTTTCTTTAGACATTTTTCTTTTCCTTTCATGGTGTTAGCGGATTTCTTACAAATCCTTCCATTGTATTATGCTTTTGCTATTTGCGAGTGGCGGAATTTTGCCAGCTCCACTCATTTACCCCTCTTTTACCGTTACGCCCATTGCTCTGCATGAACCTGCTATCATTTTAACAGCAGCATCCATTGTAGTTGCATTTAAATCGTTCATTTTAATTTTAGCGATTTCTTCCAACTGGGCTCTTGTGATTTCAGCAACCTTAGTTTTGTTAGGAACAGCTGAACCTTTTGGTATGTTTAAGGCCTTCTTGATCAAAACAGGTGCCGGAGGTGATTTGATAACAAAAGAGAAACTTCTGTCTTCGTATACATCAATAATTACAGGGATAATGTAACCCGCTTGAGATTCTGTCTTAGCATTGAACTGCTTGCAGAAATCCATGATGTTTACACCGTGCTGACCTAATGCAGGACCAACCGGCGGTGACGGATTTGCCTTTCCTGCTTCAATCTGAAGCTTGATTTTTCCTACTACTTTTTTTGCCATTTTTTTTCTCCTTTCGTGGTACTAACGGGGGCATCCCCTTCCACATCTTGCTAGTTGTTATATTTAACCTCGCTGCTCAGCCATTTGACTGCTTACAGCTTTTGTATCTGTTTGTATTCCAATTCAACAGGTGTTTCACGACCAAAGATTGAAACCATTGCACGAAGTTTTGCCTTATCCGGATAAACTTCGGTAATATCTCCGACAAATTCCGCAAACGGGCCGGAAATAATTCTAACTTTTTCACCAACTTTAATATCCATTTCAACTTTTTGAGTTTGAGTAGATGAGCGGTGAATGATTTTCTTGATTTCGCTTTCTTTTGCCGGAATCGGTTTTTTAGCGGAACCAACGAATTTTGTAACCCCTGCTGTATGTCTTACAACATACCAACTATCTTCATCCATAATCATTTCAACAAGAACATAGCCCGGGAAAATTTTTTCTTCTTTTTCTTGCTTTCTTCCGCCTTTTATTTGAGTTACGGTTTTTTGCGGAACTTCAACTCGGAAAATTTTATCCCCCATGTTCATATACTCGATACGTTTTTCAAGGTTGCTTTTAACTTTATTCTCATATCCTGAATAAGTATGAACTATGTACCAGCGTTTTTGGCTGTTTTTCTCGGATGATTTTGCACTTTCTTCCGGAGTTTCTTCCGTCATTTCGTTACTTGTCAGATTTTCGTCTTTTTCACTCATCATTCTTACCCTTTATGGTTAATTCGTAACTAGATATGTGTATGCGGCAATATTGCATTGAATATTATATCCACGAGATAAATAAAAACAGTGAATACAAATACAATTGCTACAACAAAAAATGTTTCAACAACGACCTGGTTTTTTTCGGGCCAAGTTATTTTGCCCCATTCAGATCTAACGCCTTTAAAATATGTAATTATTGCATTTTTTGTGTTTTCGAAATTGTCGTTCATCTATAGTTACCTAAGTTGTTTACAAATCGCGCCCTGAAGGACTTGAACCCTCGACATCCGGTTTTGGAGACCGACGTTCTACCAACTGAACTAAGGACGCAGGCGGGATAAAATCCCGTTTATTCCCTATCATCTACACTTTACCGGAAAATTCGGCTACTTAGTTTCCTTGTGAGTTGTGTGATGCTTACAAGTTGGGCAGTATTTAGAAAGTTCCATTCTGTCCTTTGTATTCTTTTTGTTTTTAACTGTTGTGTAGTTTCTTTCTTTGCAATCTTCACATGCGAGAACTACCATTCTGTCGTTTTTTCCTTTGATACCCATTGTTTCTATCCTTTATGTGCTTTAAATTATTAACTTCTTAAAAAGAATGTGATTTTCTCACATTCTTCTTAATTCGGCGTATGGTAAAATATTAGAATAAACAAAATTAAAATGCAAATATATTATGAAGTTTTTTAAATATTCGTGATATAATACATTGACGGAAGAGGAGTTGTAATGTTTAAACTTTTAAGTAATATATCTTTTTATATAGTAAAACCCATAATTAGCGTGGTTTTGAGAAAAAAGGATTATCCGGAATCTGCGATTGCAAGAAAATACGGTAATATTCCCGAAACGGGCTTTGGGCAAGATGATAATCTAGTTATGTTTCATGGAGTTTCAGTAGGGGAAATTAATGCACTTGAGAATCTTGTTAAAAAGGTTAGGGCAGAGCATACTGATTTAAAAATAGTTGTAACAACCGGAACTCACACCGGGCAGGATTTGGCGAAAAAGAAACTTGGCGAAGTTGCAGATTTAATCACCTATTTTCCGGCGGATTTTCCTGTTGTTGTGGAGAAGTTTCTTGATAAGATTAATCCTACGAAAGTTTTTATTGCGGAAACGGAAATTTGGCCAAATTTTGCGATGGAATGTAAAAAACGCGGTGTAGAAATTTATATAATTAACGGAAGAATTTCTGACAGCACGTTCAAATCTTATAAGACTTTTAAATTTCTGTTCAAATATTTTCTAACTTTCTATACGGGAATTTTTACCCAGAGTGATGAAGATAATGATAAATTTTTACAACTTGGTGCAAATCCTGAAACTACAAAAAGGATGAATAATTTAAAATTTGATATTCAAAAGCCAATCGTCGATTTTGAGTTTGATAAGTGCGGAAACAGGGTTCTTCTGGCAGGTTCAACGCACAAGGGCGAAGACGAAATTGTTCTTTATATATACAGAAAATTAAAGGAAAAACATTCGGATTTAAAACTTATAATTGCGCCAAGGCATCTGACAAGAACGGAAGAAGTCAGGGCACTTACCGAAAGTTTCGGGTTTAAGTACGGATTTCGTTCAAATGGCATGTCAGATTTTAGCGAAAATGATGTTTTGATTCTTGATACAATTGGTGAATTAGGGAAAATGTACGCGTTCGCAGACATTGCGCTTATAGGAGGAAGCTTTAATAATACAGGGGGACATAATCCCTTAGAGGCAACTATTTTTGAGAAGCCGGTTATTTCAGGACCATCAATTCATAACTTTAAAGATATTTATAATATTATAAAAAATGCAGGTGCCGGCTTCGTAGTGAAAGATAAAGAGGGTTTGTATAATATTTCGGATAAACTTCTTTCTGACGCGGATTTTTATGCGTCAACTGTAAATTCTTCTGCAAAAGTTTTCAAGGAGCAGCAAGGCGCACTGCAATTTGTGTTGAATTTAATATAAATATATTGCGAATATTTAATTATCTGTTATCATGAAAGTACCAAGGGGTGTGAAAATGTTGGTCCAACCTATTAGCGGGTTTAAACTTTTTGATGTTTATCCTAAGTTGCCCGTTCCCAAGCAACAATATTATAGCGTGCCAAATTATAGTAATGTGGCTTTTTGTGCGTTGACTTCTGCGGGTCAGGCGTTTAAGAAGTTAAAAAATGTCCCTGATGCTTTTTTTGGCGGAATTACAATTAATAGTTCTGATATAAGCAGAATTAGCAACGAATTAAAAAAATGTACAACCGTCAAAAAAGCAGTTCAATACTTAAAAAAATATAAGCCGAATATGTTGAAAACTGAAAGGGTTATTTTTGAACGCTTTGAGGCAGTTGCACAGAATAGTCCGAGGATGAAGTTTCAAGATCTTTTACAAAAATGGTATCCTGATGCACTTAGCGAATTGAAACGTGAAGAATTCGCGGTAATTGATGAAATAGATAAAATAGCGTTATCACTATCTAATGAATCAATGGTAAAAGTACGAAGAGAAACAACAAAATGTAGTACCGCAATTATCGAAAATGATCCGCAAAATACATTTAAACGTAAACCCGCACTTGGGAATCTTCTTAAAATTGATGTAAAACCGGAAGAAGAAAAGATAATGGCAAAGCTTTTGGAAAAAGCAACATACTTACCGACTTCTGTTACGAGTGAAAATGCATTTATAGTAAAATATGCAGGTCGGTCACATAATGAAATTGCTTTCCGTCTTGTTTCGCCCTCTGTTGCTACAATTGATCATGTCCAAGCTGCTTCCAGAGGCGGAACAAATGATATAGGCAACTTCTTGTTGACGTCTGCAGGTGCAAATACATTAAAGCAAGATATGTGGTTCAAAAAATTTGTAAAAAGATTCCCTGAAATTATTGCAAATTGTCAAAAATACATTGATTTTATTATAAATGTAATTAACCGAGGCGGTCTAAAAGGTAACCAAGCGTATCCTTATAAAATAAGAAAAACGTTAATAAAAGAATCAGATGGTAAAGTCAAACTGGATTTATCTTTATTAAAATATACCAAGGAAGAAGCAAAAGCTCTGGAAAAACAAACCTGCCATGGCAGCAGAAATTTGAAGCAGCAAAACTTTATAGCGGAGATATGATATTGACGAACGTATCTGTTGGTAAAAATGGTGAAGAGATAGCGAAAAAATACCTTGAAAAACAAGGATACAAAATCCTTGAAACAAATAAGAGATTTTCACGCATATGCGAAATTGATATTATTGCTCTAGATAAAGACACTCTTGTATTTTGCGAAGTTAAGACCCGAAAAACAAATATTTGCGGAAGTCCAATGGAAGCAATTACAAAAACAAAGTATGCAAATATTAAAAAAGGAATGTTCTACTACCGACAGGAAAATCCTCAATATAAAAAAGCCAGAATCGACGCAATTTCAATTGTTTTTAAACCCGAATTTAAAATTGAACATTTAAAAAACATTTATATAAATTTATAGAATTTGTGCAAGTATATATTTTGGTAATTTTAACTGAAAATTGTTTGAGTTATAATTGGTTCAGATTGTTTATTAAGGAGAATGTTTGTGTATAATGTCAGAAAATTAACTGAGGATTTGCTTTATATTGGCTGTTCAGATAGAAGATTGGCTCTTTTTGAGAGTGCATACCCTATTCCAAACGGGATTTCGTATAATTCATACCTACTTAAAGATGAAAAAACTGTGCTTTTCGATACGGTAGATAAATCGTGTTCCGCACAATTTTTTGAAAATCTAGTGGCGGGATTGGACGGCCGTCAGTTGGATTATTTGGTTATCCATCACATGGAGCCGGATCACTGTGCGCTTTTGGAAGATGTAATTTCAATATATCCCGATTTAAAAATCGTTTGTACGGCAAAAACGGTTGCGCTTATAAAGCAGTTTTTTGATTTTGAAGTTGACTCCAGAGTAATGGTCGTTAAAGAAGGCGATTCATTGCGCACAGGTAAACATGAATTAACATTTATACCTGCGCCGATGGTTCATTGGCCCGAAGTTATGACAACTTATGACAAAACGGATAAGGCATTATTCTCGGCAGACGCATTCGGTTCTTTTGGTGCAATTAACGGAAATTTAACAGATGAAGGGATAAACTTCGAGCGTGATTATCTTGATGAAGCCAGACGGTATTATACCAACATAGTTGGCAAGTACGGAATGCAAGTACAAATGCTTCTAAAGAAATTATGCAATTTTGAAATTGATACAATTTACCCCCTCCATGGACTTGTGATAAAAGAAAATATAAAGGCATATAAAGAAAAATATGATAAGTGGTCAAGATACGAAGCAGAAGAAAAATCGGTTCTAATTGCTTATTCATCTGTATACGGCGGAACGGAAAATACCGTCAATATACTTGCAGGAATGCTTGCAGATAAAGGCATAAAGGGTATAAAAATGTATGATGTATCCCAAACTCATTATTCCTATGTTTTATCGGATGCATTTAAATATTCTCATATTGTATTTGCAACAACAACTTATAATAACGGAATATTTGAAACAATGGAAAATCTTTTGCATAATATTTCCGCACACAATCTTCAGAACAGAAAAATTGTTCTTATTCAGAACGGTTCTTGGGCTCCTGCGTGCGGGGGGCAAATGAAAACAATACTTGAAAAAATTCCAAATATCGAATTTCTTGATGAATCTTTGTGTATAAAATCAACGTTAAAAGAAAATCAGCTTGATGAATTAGAATGTCTTGCAGATAAAATAGTAGATAGTATAAAATAAATTAAAAAGGAGGATTAACTATGAAATATGTATGTTCTGTATGTGGTTACGAATACGATCCGGCAAAGGGTGATCCCGATAACGGAATAGCACCAGGAACTGAATTCGCAGATTTACCTGAAGATTGGGTATGTCCGCTTTGTTCTGTTGGAAAAGACATGTTTAATGAAGCATAAAGATAGTTTGAATCACTTGGGGGCAAATTCGTATAATGAATTTGCCCCTCTCTTTTGTGCCTTATTCAGCTTCCGTACATTTGTAAACTTTTGTAACAAATTTAATCCAAATTGAAATTAGATATTTTATATATACTTTATATATATAAGAAGTAATATAAGAGGTAACGATATGCCACATCCAGGTCCTATAATAGGACATCATTATCCCCCTATACATCATGGTCACGGTCATTCACATGGCCACTGGCATGATTGCTGCTGCGGTAATTCTATATGGTGTACCGGTGGCGGCTATGGCGGTTCGTTTTTTGGCGGCATAAAAGGCGGCTTCTGGGGCGGTTTTCAAACTGCATTCGGACAATGTCTGGGCGGCTGGCTTGGCGGACTCGCAAGCGGGCTTATGAGCGGAATGATGGGCGGCATGATGGGGATGTCCATGTACGGCGGCGGCTGGTTCGGTGGAATGATGGGAATGCCGTTTATGGGCGGGGGCTCATTCAGCGGCTTCAATTTATATCCTGAAAACTATGATTGGATGGGTATGAACATGGGCTATGGTTATGGCTACGGCTATGGTAATGTCTACCCAAGTAACGTTACGCTTAAACCCGCTAGTAATACAGTGGAACCTCTTGCAAAAGGTGAAACCGAGACGGTAGGCCCTGTTGCTGCAGCAGCTGAAAAGCCAGAAGCTTTAGAATTAGATAGCTTGCTATCAAATCTTACTACTAAAACATTATTTACAGAACAAGAGTTAGAAACTCTGGTCGCAGGTGAAATTCCTCAGGATGAAAAAGATGCTGTTAAAAATATATTGCTAAGTCAGTTACAAAATTTGAAAGCAAAAGATGAGAACAGCAATGAATATTATAAAATATCGCAAGATTATGGCGTACTAAAAGCCCTTGAACTATTGTGCAAGCTTGAACCAAACACTGTAGTACGATGTGTAACAAGAGACCAAAGCAACGATAAATTTATTCAAGGTACTATAAGTAATGTAAAAAGAGACGGAAATAAAATAACATACAATATTACTTGTAAAGAGCTTGTTGAAAATGATGAAAAATGCGGATGTATCCTGGGAGCCGTCTATGAAATGGAGCAAAAAGGCGGAAAATGCAAACCTACAAATGTATATAAAGATATCGCTGGTAATAGAACAAAAGTACAGTTTAATACAGCTACAGATTACCGTTTTGAAGGCGGAATATGGGTTAATAAAGCCGATCCGACAGTATCTGCAGAAGAGATAAAGAGAATAAAAAATATAGAAAATCCTGATGAAGAATAAAAAAGAAACTCTCCCTCGAGAGTTTCTTTTTTTATGAATAAATTCAATTTTATGATTGTTGAATAGCGCGTTTGAATTCTTCCGGACGACTTGATCTCGCAAGTGCATCTTCAAGAGTTATTTGTTTCTTTAAGTATAAATCTCTTAAAGACATTTCAAGAGTTTGCATTCCAAATCCGGAGTTTGTCTGCATTGTTGAATATATTTGAGCAGCTTTTGCTTCACGAATCAGGTTAGCAATTGCAGGTATTACAAGCATGACTTCTTGAGCCATTATACGACCTTGCTTTGTGCCATCCGGCTGTAACAACGGCAGAAGTGTTTGTGAAAATACCGCAACCAATGAGTTGGAAAGCTGTACACGAACCTGCTGCTGTTGGCCTTCCGGAAAAACGTCGATGATACGGTCGATTGTTTGGGAAGCTGACGAAGTATGCAGTGTGCCGAATACCAAGTGCCCTGTTTCTGCTGCTGTCAAAGCCAATCTTATTGTATCCAAGTCTCTCATCTCACCTACGAGTATGATATCAGGATCTTCACGAAGAGCTGCTTTAAGAGCATTTGCGAAACTTCTTGTATCCTGTCCCAATTCTCTTTGGTGGATAATTGAACGTTTTGAAGGATGTATAAATTCTATAGGATCCTCAATCGTTAATATATGTTCTGAACGTGTTTCATTGATATAGTTAATCATTGCAGCAAGAGTTGTTGATTTACCTGAACCGGTTGGCCCTGTTACAAGAATCAATCCTCTCGGTTTTTCCGCCATCTTACGAACAGTATCTGATAACCCAAGTTCTTTGAATGAAGGAACTTTTGATGCAATTACACGGAAAGCTGCTGCGTAATTTCCTCTGTCTTTGTATATGTTAACCCTGAATCGGCTTAAGCCCTGTATGCCGTATGAAAAATCGAGTTCCCAGTCCTGTTCAAGTTTACGTCTTTGTTCCTTGTTCAACATTGGGAATAGAAGTAGCTCAACCTCTTCCGGTTTCAGTGCAGGGACATCCATTCTCTGCAAATTACCGTCAATACGAACGACAGGAGGCAATCCGGCAGAAATATGTAAGTCTGAACCTCTTTGTCTTACTACAACTTCCAAATATTTTTCAATAAGCATATCCAAGCTCTCCAAACTGTATCAAAATAACATTTAAATTCTATCATACTAGAATTTTTATGTAAAGTTTTATTCGACTAAGTATTTATAAATTATTTCGGACGCTTTTACAATAAAATCTTTTCCCTGTTGAGAATTATATGGGCGTTTAGCAAGGATAACAACTATATACCTTTTACCGTTAGGTGCAAAAACTATACCTGCATCGCCTAGCATTGTGCCGATATCTCCTGTTTTGTGAATAAATAGAGCTCCTTCGCCTAAGCCGGCTTGAATAAGCCGATTATTCTTGACATGGCTCATGTAGTCAACAATATATTCTCTAGAATTTACATTTAAGAATCCGGGATTGTCAAGATTGTATAGGATTTTAGCCATGTCTTTGGCCGTAGTTTTGTTAGTGCCTTGTAAATCAGGTAACCAGGTTCTCACATAAGTTGTTGAAATTCCCCAATCCCTCAAGCCCGCATTAACATCTTCCATGCCTCCCATTTTGGACATAATCATGTTTGTTGAAGAATTATCGGATTCTTGAATCATAATTTTAGCAAGATTATCCATTGAGTAGGTCTTTCCGGCCTGAGAATATTGTAAACTTCCGGAACCTGATGAACGATAGACTTCGCTAAATTTCATTTCGTCATATATTGTAAATTGATTGGCTTCAATCGACTTAAACATTCTAACAAGTATTGGAAGTTTTATAATACTTGCTGCAGGATAAAGTTCGCTCGCATTAATATCTACATAGCGGCCTTGTTCATATTCCCAAACATATATAGCGGGAGTAATTGATTTGTACTCTTTGCCAAGATTAAGCAATTGTGACTTTAAATCAGCTATTTCATCTGTATGATACATTGTTGTAACCTCACTATGTTTTTTATCGATAGTGGGTATTAAAAGCAGCTGGTTATTAATGATTCCGTTATTTAAGTATTTTGAAACAGGAAATGCCATACTATGCATGTTAATTTCGGTACTGAAAGCCGGGTCTTCAGCTGCCATTTTGTTATGATAACCTGCAGAAGTATTTAATCTGTCAGGATATGCAACTTGTTTTACCAAAATATTATAAGATGTGGGTAAAACAAATATTCCAAAAGACATTAAAAAGGCAAGTGTTACAAGAAGTCTTAAAAATTCAACAAAAGGATTCCTCTTTTTTGCCTGTTTTGGCTTCTTTTTGATTTTTTTTACAGGGTTTGTGTATGTCCTATTCGGAACAGCATATATATCAGTTCTCTGTATTTGCTGCTTATATGCGTACAATATTACAACCCTCCCTTAATGTAACAATACTAACATTTTTAAGCATTTTTCAAATCCATTAAATGTAGGAAATATAAGGGATAAATTAAAGAAATGTTTATAAAAATATTTCTGAGTTTAAATTATTAAGAATTGTCGTGGATGTTCTCTATTTTTGCAATGTAACCATTCATAAATTTTTATCATACTTTATTAGAACAATGGAGAAATTATATGAGTATAAAAATTTTGCTTGTAGAAGATCAAAAATTAATGAGGATAGGTATAAAATCCTTGTTTGACGATTATAAAGAAATAGAAATAGTAGGCGAAGCATCAAACGGTAAAGAGGCAATTGAAAAAACCAAATTGATAAAACCGGATATTGTTTTGATGGATTTAGGGTTACCTGATTTGTCAGGAATTGA
This sequence comes from Candidatus Gastranaerophilales bacterium, assembly GCA_905236055.1. GTDB lineage: Bacteria > Cyanobacteriota > Vampirovibrionia > Gastranaerophilales > Gastranaerophilaceae > CAG-196. Next base: position 16,618 of record CAJOOA010000009.1, read on the forward strand.
TGCGGCTAAACAAATTCTGGAGCATAACAACAATATCTATGTAATAGCACTCACTTCTCATATAACGGAAGAGGAGGTTAATGCATCATTGCAAGCTGGTATAAGTGCCTATGTTATTAAAGATATTGCTACAGAATTTCTTATGAGTATTATCAAGATGGTTAAAACAGGGGCTATGTGGTTAGATCCGCATGTCGTTCCTTTTATACGTGACAAGAATTGCGGCACTATTCCGGCCAGACAATTATCTAGAAGTGTTTTTAGAGAACGTCATTCTAATCTTACGCAAAGAGAATATGAGGTTTTGAAATTAATAGTTGACGGTCAGTCAAATAGCGATATTGCGAGGACATTAACAATAAGCGAGCATACTGCAAAGGCGCATGTTTGTAATATTATACAAAAACTTGTTGTAGACGACAGAACGCAAGCTGCTGTAAAAGCATTAAAAGAAGGGTTGGTTTAATCTTCCTCGTCTTGCAACTTGAAATTCATAAGAAAAGTCTGGCCTGCTTTAATTTCCATTTCCTTACCTTTGCTAATATAAGACAATGGAGTGCTTTGATATACCGAAATGGCGGCAGATTTTACCCTGTTTCCGCTCTCGTTTTTTACAGCTCCTTGGACTAAAGCAACTCCCGGACCGATTGTACTGCTTATAAAATAATTTCCTGCCGTTATTGCGCCTTTTTCAACTACTTCGCCGGCTGTTACATCGCCAATTGAATTGTATTTGCCAACATAGTCTTTGTTAACGTGATAGCTTGTCTTGGTTTTAATGTCGTAAAAGCTTACCGGAATAAATTTGAATGATGCATTTCTTTTAAGCCGTTTAGGGTCTGTTACGTCTGTGATTTTGCCTGTTAATACAGACCCGGCATATACTTCATATCCGTTTTTGGTTGTAAACGGTTCAACAATTTTTAAGTTCCACGTTTGCGGAGGATTTGCTGTGGAAAAGTCTGACATAGCCATAACTTTTACATTTTTAGCAAATGTGGGTAAGGAACTTCCCAGCAAAAACAATAAAGTAATAAGTAATGTTTTTCTCATATGTGCATTATAAATTAGAAATATTTGCTTTACAATATGGCACTTTTTATTTTTTGTTGTAAAATGTATTTATCGATTAGGGAAAGAGGTCGGCAGTAAAACGCCGGAGTTATATATATGACAATACAAGAATGGTTTGATAAACGTAAAGAGGCGCAAATCGAAAGACGAGCAAAAGATATGCGCGGAATAGAGGATGCAACCCCAGGTCTTTGGACCAAATGTGTTCATTGTGATACGCAGATTCTTAAATCTGAATTAGAGGACAACATGATGGTTTGTCCGCATTGTGATTATCACTTTAGAATAAATGCAAGAACAAGAATTTCACAATTGTTTGATGAAAATTCTTTTCAGGAACTGTACGGTAACATTTTGCCAACGGATCCATTGACCTTTGTCGATACGGAATCTTACGTTAGCAGATTAAAAAAAGCAAGCGATAAGACCGGATTGAATGAGGCAATTGTAACAGGCATAGGAAAAATTGAAGGGTACGGTATTGCTGCTGCCATAATGGATTTTGATTATATGGGCGGCTCAATGGGGAGCGTTGTCGGGGAAAAAGTGGCAAGGATTATGGAAAAAGCCATAGAACTTAAAATACCTATGTTGGCCGTAACTTCTTCCGGTGGCGCAAGAATGCAGGAAAGTGCTTTAAGCTTAATGCAAATGGCAAAAACTTCGTGTGCAGCAGGTAAACTTGACGAGGCGGGAATTCTTTACATTAACTTATTAACCGAACCTACTTTTGGCGGCATAACTGCAAGCTTTGGTACATTGGGCGATATTATTATCGCAGAACAGGGCGCAAGAATAGGTTTTGCGGGCAGAAGGGTAATAGAACAAACCATAAGGCAAAAATTACCGGATGATTTTCAAACGGCGGAATACTTGCTGAAATACGGGCAGGTAGATATCGTATCAAAGAGGAAAAATTTAAGAAAAACTATAGCTAATATACTGGATATTCATGGGGCAAAGAGGCAGTAAAAATGGCAGTAATACTTGATTTTGAAAAACCTATAGTTGAAATACAAAAAAAAATAGAGGAACTTAAACAAATGAGTGCAGAGTCGGGTTTGGATATGCAGAGTCAAATTCAGACATTCGAATCACAAGCTCAGAGTTATAAAAAGGAGTTATATTCTAAATTGAAACCTTCACAAAAATTACAAATTGCAAGACATCAGGAAAGACCAAAATTTCTTGACTATGTTTCACTTATATTCGAAAACTTTGTTGAATTTCACGGTGACAGAGAAGGAATGGATGACAGGGCTATCATTGGCGGAGTAGCGAAGTTAGACGGTAAGCCAGTGATGGTTATTGGGGTTCAAAAAGGAAAAACGACAAAAGAAAATCTTGAGTATAATTTTGGTATGCCGCAACCGCAAGGTTACAGAAAAGCTTTAAGATTATTCAGGCATGCAGATAAGTTCAAAATGCCGATCATAACAATGATAGATACACCAGGGGCATATCCCGGAATAAAAGCTGAAGAAACCGGTCAGGGTTCTGCAATAGCGGTAAACCTAAGAGAAATGTCAAAATTGAAAGTTCCAGTTATATCAATTATAACCGGCGAGGGCTGCAGCGGTGGTGCTTTAGGGTTGGCAGTCGCTAACAGAGTTATGATGCTTGAACATGCATATTATACGGTAATATCTCCGGAAGGGTGTGCTTCTATTTTATGGCGTGATGCAGCGATGTATGCAGAAGCTGCTCAGGCACTAAAGATTACTTCAAGGGACTTGCTCAAACTCGGAATTATTGATAACGAAATCAAGGAACCTTTGGGTGGTGCTCACACTAATTATGAAAAAGCTGCTTCAAATATAAAGGTAGCTATTACCGGTGCTTTGAGTGAACTGGAAAAGCTTTCTCCGGATGATTTGAAGGCGGAGAGATATAATAAATTCAGGACGATGGGACAATTCTTGGAACAGTAAAATGTTATAAAAATCGACCAAATTTCAACTGTAAGTGGGAGTCTTTTGTATTTTTTAAAATGATATAATCCTTAATACGTATATATGGAGTGGCTTTTATGGTTCAAATTTCAAAGAAACTAGTAGTTAAAGAAAGTGTTACAGTCGATAATGCCAGAGATCTTACAAATGCTCTTGATGTATCAATGGCAGAGTATTATTGTACACAGAAAAATTATGAAAAAGGTTTGGCGGAATACAAAAAAGTAATTCCTTATTTAAGTCAAAATGACCAAAGAATTGCTATCGGAAGATATATAGAACATTCTCTCAATTATGGCGGGATATTGGTCGGAAATTCAAAATTTCCCGAAGCTATTGAATTATATAGAGAATTAATGAAATTAGAGGGCTTTCCTGTTTGCATATATAAAAATATAGGTTTATGCATGAAGTCTATAGGTAATGCAGATATGGCAATAAGATTTCTAAAACAATTTGAGGAACTTTCTCCAGACAAAGAAGATGTCTATATATATCTCGCCGATATCACTTATACAGATATTAAAGATAATCTTAAAGCTATTGAATACTATGAAAAAGCTCTTGAAACTAAAAAAGACAATTTTTCCATATACAATATGCTTGGGCACTTATATTCAACATATTATCAGGATAAATTTAAAGACAAGCAAATTTACTATTTAACGCAAGCATATCAACTTGCACCAAACAACAGAATCGTTGTTAAAAACCTTGCATATGTCTATGGGAAATTCCATGAGCAGGCAAAAGCGGATGAGTTTTATGCAAAACTGATGTACTTGAATCCGACACACTCTGATTTGCACTCTTATGGTGCATATTTGGTTCAGCATAAACGATTCGCTGAGGGCTTTAAATTTTTGCAACACAGATTCCAAAAAGAAGATTTGAAGAATGCTTCATTTCCACAGATATTTAATAATAAAAAACGTCGTTGGAATATGAAGTATGATATAACGGATAAGCATATTCTTGTGCATTTCGAACAAGGTTTCGGTGACTCAATTATGTTTGTTCGATTTGTCAAACAACTGAAAGATATGTGCGGAAAAATTACACTTGTTGTGCAAAATGGATTGTATGACTTATTTAAAGATTCTGATTTGGGTGTAGATTTATGCAGAGAATCTGACGTCGCAAGTATAAAATACGACTACTTAATTCCTATGATGGATTTACCGATAGTTTGTGAAACGAACCCGGATAATATACCTTGTCCTGAAGGATATTTAAAGGTTCCGCAAGAACTCGTAAAAGAATATAGAGATAAATATATTAAAAACACTAAAAAACTAAAAATTGGTATTGCTTACGAAGGAACGTTGGCTTCCAAGGAAACAGACAGAGACATATCTTTATCATACCTATACCCATTGATGCAAATGGAAGATGTTGAAGTATATAGTTTCCAAGTTGATGACTTGACCCGTCAAATGGATATAGTTCCTCCGGGATATGAATTCACACGTTTGGGCGGCACTTTCAGAAATTGGGAAGACACTGCTGCGGCTATGAAAAATATGGATTTGATGATAACTACAGATAATGGTGTTATGAACCTCGCAGGTGCACTCGGGGTGAAGACTTTCGGTTTGTTTAATACAATAACTGAATGGCGTTGGTTTAAGGTTACAGGTGATGATATTGCTTGGTATAAAAGTATTAAGCCATTCCAAGCTCCAACATCAAGAGCGTGGGATGTTCCGATTAATAAGATAATTGAAGAAGTAAAAATTTTGGCTAAAAATAAAATAGCGAAGGACAAAACCGTCAAAAAGACAACTGTGACAAAAAAGGTTTCAACTACAGCCAAAAAGACGTCAAAACCGGCAACAAAAACTAAGTCAACAAAGAGTACAAAGTCTGCTAGTACTGCCAAAGCTAAGAAGACGACAACTAAAAAATAATGCTAATTATTTCTTCTTTTCGCTTTTTGTTCTTACGGAAATTCTTATTGAGGTTCCTTTAAATCCGAACGCTTCTCTGAGTTTGTTTTCCAGATACCTTTTGTAATGTTCTTTTAAAAGCTTTTCGTCATTAGCAAAAAGTACAAAAACAGGTGGGTGAGCTGATGCTTGTGTTGAATACAAAATTTTGAGTTTTTTATTTCTTATTGTTTGAGGCGGATTTAGAGCATAGGCCTCGTTAATAACTTTGTTTAAAAGTCCTGTCGAAACTCTTTTTACGCACTCTGCATATACTTCATCCACTGTTGCAAAAATATTGTTCAATCTTTGATGAGTAACTGCGCTTATATAAATTTTTGGTATATAGCTCAGGAAAGGCAGTTCATTAGAAAGCATTTTTTCAAACTTATTAATGGTATTTGATTTTTTGTTTTCAATTAAATCCCATTTGTTGATGGCGATTATCATACCTTTGCCAGCATCATTAATAATTGAAGCAATTTTTTTATCTTGATCTGATATTCCTTCTTCCGCTTCGACGGCATCAATTACGAGAAGTGCCACATCACAATCCCTAATTGACTTTATTGCTCTGTCTACTGCGAATTTTTCAACTCCGTAGGTTACTTTTGCTTTCTTCCTTATGCCTGCAGTGTCAATAATTATGTAATCTTTGTTATTGTATTTTAGTCGTGAATCTATACTATCCCGCGTGGTCCCAGAAATATCCGAAACGATTACTCTTTTTTCTCCTAGTAGTGCATTTACAATAGAAGATTTACCCGCATTAGGGCGACCAACAATGGCGATTTTTATTGCGGAATCTTCGTTTTCTTCTTTATCTTGTTCAAAATCGGCTGTAATTTCTTCCAATAAATCTCCGACGCCACCAGAACCGTGAAGCGCAGAAATAGCGATTGGTTCGCCAATTGCCAGTGAATAAAAATCACTTAGCATTGTAACTTGTTTTGAGGAATCTATCTTGTTAACGGCAAGATAAACCGGTTTGTCGGATTGTCTCAAAATATTTGCAATATCTTCGTCTACTGGTGTAACTCCTTCGATTCCGTCAACGAGAAAAACTATTTTATCAGCTTCGTTGCAAGCAATACGTGCTTGATCGTATATCGAAATCATAATTTCGTCACCGTCTCCAGGAATTATGCCGCCCGTATCTATTGCGGTAAATGACTTGTTCTGCCATTCGACATCAAAATATATTCGGTCTCTGGTAACGCCTGGTTGGTCATCGACTATTGACTGCCTTTTCCCAACAAGACGATTTACGAATGTTGATTTTCCGACATTTGGCCGTCCGACTATTGCAATAATTGGTTTTCGTTTCATAAGATTTATTCTACCACAAAATTTTAACGTATTTATTTTTAATGTAACAGTGCTCCAAGAGCCATAACATCTTCGTAATCTGCGCCTGCCTCAAGCATTTCTTCTGCAGAAAATCCAAAAAGGGTAATAGTATCTATTATTTCATTTTTTTCGTCAATATGCCGGATAACGTGACTAAGTGCAGAATCACGAGTCATATATTTAAATTTGTCATTAATATTTCTGTTTAAACTTCTTGTTTTAGATTTACCCATCCAGACCTCCGAGCGCAAGCAATGCTACCCCAATCATACCAGAAAAATTTCCTGCGGTTGCAATTCTGATTGATGTAGGCGTTGTTACAATATCAGCGTTAACTGCGTCTTCTATTGTTTCAGGGTTTACAAATTGTGCCATTGAACCTGATAGCACAACACAATCAGGATCAAAAATGTTCGCGAGCCCCATTATTCCTATTGTTATATCATTAACCCATTTATCAAATACTGCCTGCATTCTAGCATCACCGGTTTTTATTCCGTCAATGACATCATAGGTGGTTACGTTTTTATCATTAAGCATTTCTTCAGCAGTTAGCTTAAGGGCTGTTCCTGATGCGTATGCCTCATAACAATCCCAACTTCCGCATGAGCATTTTCTTCTATGGTCGGGATACATCTTGAAGTGCATTTCACCCGCAGCGCCTGATTTACCCTTTAGGATTTTATCATTTATAATAATTCCACCTCCGACACCTGTTCCCAGTGTGAGCATTACTGATACTTTTGAACCCTTGGAGGCACCAATTTTATATTCAGCCCAGGCCGCTGCGTTCGCATCATTCTCTAAAAATACCGGTTTTTTCGAAAGCTCTTGAAAATCTATTGTGTAGTATCCCTCAACGAGATTCCCGGTAGAACCTATTACAGCGGTGTTTTCGTTATTAACAGCACCTGCTGTTGCTATTGCAACAACATCTATTTCGTCTTCGTATTTTTTAATCTGTCCTTTTAGGATTTCTTTTATTCCGTCAATATCTTTTGGGGTAGCAAACTTAATAGGTTCTTCTAATAATTTACCCCTTTCATCAATAATAGTGCTGTATATTTTTGTTCCGCCTATATCAAAAGCAAGAGCTTTATGCATTTTCGTACTCCATAAATCTTTTTGTAATTAATTGAGGCCTTGTTATTGCCGAACCTATTACTACGGCATATGCTCCAAGATCAAATGCTTTCTTAACTTCATGTTGTTCCCAAATTCTGCCTTCAAGAATCACAGGTGTGTTAATTGTATTGACGAGTTTCTCAAGCAATTCAAAATCGGGAGTGTTGCCGGCTTTACCTGATTCATCAGTGTATCCGGCAAGTGTGGTAGAAATAATATCCGCGCCAAGCTTTGCACAGTTTATGCCTTCTTCAAAAGTTGAAATATCAGCCATAGCCAATTTCCCTGTTTCATGAATTCTTGCAATTATTTCACTCAATGTACAGTTATTTGGGCGTTTTCTTGAGGTCCCGTCAAAAGCTATAATATCAGCCCCAGCATTAATAAGTTCGTCAACTTCTTTTAATGTTGGTGTTATATAAACAACGTTTGTCCAGTTTTCGGGCAGTTTGTCAGGTTTTGTTAGTCCTATAACCGTTACACCAAGATTTTTGGCATTTCTTACATCTCTTGTTCCTGCTACGCGAAGAACCTTTGCCCCGCCGATGATAACGGATTCCATCATCGCAAGCATACACTTTTCGTCATATAAAGGTTCACCAGGCATTGCCTGTGAAGATACTATAACTTCTCCTTTTAATTGATTTAAAACGCTATTCACCAATACTTCCCATAATATAATTTGTAATAGTTTTTTATATTCTAACATAAAAAATAATATTGATAATATTTTATATGATATTTATAATGTTAAGTAGAGGAAGAGGAATTTTATATGAAAAACAAAAGAATTATTTTGTTAATAGGGCTATTGCTTTTGGCAGCAGGATTGATAGGTTTTTTCTTGATAGAGAAAACAACAGTTTTACAAGAAGTTAAGAATGCAAATCCAACTCAGCATAAGTCTGTTACTGATAAGAAGTCAGATTCAGATCTCGAAAAAGCAACCAAGATAAATAAAATACAAACGAAACTATATTCCGAAAATCCAAATTATATGCCATTTGTATCGGCTGTAGAACTTTCAAAAATAGAACCGGCTACAAAAGCAAAACTTTATGAAATATTGGAACAATCTCAAGGATTTTATTTGTTAAAACAAAATCCGGATACTCAGGATGTGTTTGTTATATTGCAAAATCCTGTTAAAAATGATGAAAAGAGATATGCAAGACATAATTTACAGACGGTTAAAATTGGTGCTGACGGCAATGTAAGTTATATCAATATAGGTTTTGATGGGCTTGATAATGAAACGGAAAATGCCGTTGTTCAATGCAAAAATGAAGAATGGATTTTTGACGAATCAATTGAACCTTTTAGACCACTGAAACATATTATGTATGATAAAAAGAAAAAAGTTCTTTATACTGAAGTGTGGAATTATGATGATGCAGAGCCAATTAAGTATGAATTAATTGATGGTAACGGAAAGATATTATCGGTTAAAAAGGAAACCCAATCGGGTGATATGGAATATAGAGAAGAGCATGTTTTTTATAATGAAGAAGGAAATACCGTCAAAAGTATTTCAATAACTTATGAGGGTCCGGATATTAGACGATTTACTTGTTATAATACGGAAATTCCGGATGAAAATATAACAATAGAGTCCATATACGATAACGGGTTAAAAACTGCTGAAAAAGTGTATGATCAAGGTTACAAGCTTATTACAACAATCAATGCCGATTACAAAAATGGCGAAATTACTGCGTTAGAAGTTATAGATTTAGAAGATAGTGAAGCAGAAACAGATAACGACTAGCGAGTTCGAACATTTTCTATCTTTTTAGGTCGGGTGAATACTTCCATAATTTTGTTCATTGCATATACAGAAACCCCGGTAATTGCAGCATAACCTACATAACTCAGTAGGGCTTTACCGTAGAACTTTTTGAGGTTTTTCACAGCAGAATTGGGCAGCTTGGCTTTTTTTGCCATTTTTATGCCATTATGACTCGCTAATGCTTCTTCTGCGACAGTAGGAAGCATACCTGCAACTGCAATCCAATGGCAGTTATCTTGGACCCAATCCATTGCGTTTCTCGGCGCATCTTTGGGTTTTGGTCTGGTAAATAGCGCAATTGTTCCCATCATACCTGCAAGCCAATATCCAGGCCCTCTCATTCTCTGAAGTAGTTTACCAAACTTACCTCTCATGTCATTCATAGCGTGCCCAAGTTCATGAAAGCCGGTAATGGATGCTTTATTCGTATTTAAAACTATTTCTGTTGTTTCTGGGTTAAAAAATGCGTTTAATCCGGCTTTTACATCATAATTTAATATTTTGTTTTTAGGTAATAATGTATCTGCATGTGTAAAATCTTTATGTATTACTTTTAATCCTTTCTTTTCTAATCCGCTTAAATCAACTGCTTTAATAAATGCATCTTTATATAGGTTATTATTCGCGTGTTCTTTATGCATTTGTCTTAAAAATGGGTTTGAAAACGGCGGCAGTGCCTTGTATATCAATGCAGAAGCAATCATTGCAGCTGTAGCACCTGCTTTTGCTTCAGCATAGCTTCTTCGTTGGTAAGTATTGCCATTATAGTTATAGGTATCTGATATATATTCTACCATTCCCACACCCAAAATATAGAATTCTACAATACATGCAAAACAAAACGTATCTCAAAGTTGCGTTATATCGACCAAATTGTTACATTTTTAAATAAAACTACATACCTTCGGTAGAAGTATTATTTTTATTTTTAGAATGTTTTTTTGCTTCTTTTAGTTTTAATTTACGTTCTTTTATTTTTATAAGGGTTTCTATATCCATTTGGCGCAATTTACGTTTATATTCAAGTTTTTTTACTTTTTTATCAAACTTTTCGGCTTTTTTTATTTTCTTTTTTTCGGCTTGTTCAAGTTTCTTAGCTTTTTTGGCTTCAAATTTAACTTCTTCAATATCTTTAATCGAATCTTCCGCAAGCTTAAAACCTATGACAGATACAGGAACATTCAGACCGTCTATGTCTTCAAGTTTTGAGACTTCGCCTTCAACATCTATACTCCATGTCCCAAGGTATTCTGGCACATCGCCGGTATAGGCGTATGCACTCAATATAATTCTGTTATCATCATTCGCATCAAAGCCCATAGGATAGATATCCCATCGTTTTTCATCAAAATCAATATCATCATTTTTTGCCCAATAATTTACTATTGCGTCTCTGATTTGAGGCAACTTTGTTGCGGTCTTAGTTTCAAAGTTGTAAACCCACAAGTCCGTTTTCCAAATGCCATCGTGTCTGTGTCCTACTTTTTCTTTGACAACCAGCTTTTTGTTATCTGCAGAAAAATCAATTGGTGTAAGCGTTCTAAATATAAATTTTGTATCAATGTCTTTGTCCGTGGAAATAAGCGGTGTTTCTTCTTTCTGAACAATATTTGCACGCATCGCTTTTTCCGTATCATTCAAGGTAGGATCAAGTTTTATTAAAAATAAATCGCAGCAGGTACAATCGGTTTCTGCATAATAATAAACGGCAGGGTAAACTAGCATGGTTTTATCTCCGGATATTATTCCTTGTGCATTTATTTGTCTGTCAAAATTTAGTTTTCTCGGCAAACTTAACTCCGGACTGCCAACAGGACTATTATATTTTACTAATTTGTATGTCTTTTGTGGAACATAAACCATATTTGAATCTTGTGGGACTTTTGCTTCATCGGGCTTAATTTCAGCTTTCGTTTTTGCTCTCGATTTTGCTTCATATTCTTCTACTGTCATATATCCGGACTCCGGCATACGACTTTTTTCGTATTTCTCTGTAGCGGCAACCTTTTCGACTTCATTTTGATATAAGAACTCTGCTACACCCCTATCTTGTCTTTTTGTAATAGGATATTTCATTTGGTTAAAATGTATTTTCATAGCCATTATTGAGCCAGCAAGAGTTGTAAACATTATACCAAGCCCTCTTTCATCGCTTTAACAGTGGCCTGTGTTCTTGAAGCAGTACATAATTTTTGTAAAATACTGTGGACGTGCGCCTTCGCAGTGGCTCTGGTTATCACAAGTTTTTCTGCTATTTGCGGATTAGAAAGCCCATCTACCATTAGCTCGAGCACATCTAATTCTCTTTCCGTAAGTCCGTATGAATTTTTTGTTCTGTCAGATAAAACATCTGTTTGAGATGACTGACTTGATGTAGTTTTACCAAGATTTGAGAACACAATTTTTGCAATTGCAGGATCAATCCAGCCAACTCCATCATAAACGGCTCTTATAGCGGTTAAGGTTTGCTCCGGAGTAGCTCCTTTCATAACATATCCATCAGCGCCTGCTGCAAATGCACCCAGTATATCTTGTTCGCTGTTCCTTGATGTCAAAATAAGAATTTTGGTTTCGGGCAAGATTTCCTTTATTCTGGCAGTTGCCTCTATGCCATCCATATTAGGAAGCCCGATGTCCATGAGAATAACATCTGGTGTGTGCTCTCTGGCCAGTTTAATACCTGTTAAACCATCAGAAGCTTCTGCCACAAGACTTATACCTTCAGCTTTTTCAAGCACCATACCTAGTCCAATTCTGTATAATTCATGATCTTCAACCAAAAGTACTCTTATCATGTTATCCTCCGATACTTGCGGGCTGCTTTACGGCGTCAGTTAAAAGGAATGAAAATTCACTTCCTTTAGTAAGGACACTTTCAACCCATATTTTACCGCCATGTGATTCTATAATTTGGCGTGATAAATACAATCCCAAACCGGTGCCGGCAGAACGTTTAGTGCTTGTACCCTGAGAAAAACGTTGAAACATATTTGGTATATCACACGCGGCGATTCCGGGACCGTTATCTGATACTGAAAAAATTAGGTCATTACCTTCATTTTTAATTCTAATAACTACTTTCCCGTCTTCTTGGGTATAGTTGATTGCATTTCCGCACAAGTTGCATATTACACGTCTTAATTCACTTTTGTCTCCATAGACTTCCATATCTTGTTTCTCACAATCTATTGAAAAATCTATATTTTTACTTTCTGCTAATGGTTTTAATTCATCATATACAAGTTTTACGAGACTATATATATTGAAATCTTTTTTCTTCAATTCTAATTTTTCGGCATCATATTTATAGACTTCCAGCAAAGCATTTACAAGTCCTAGCAAATCTTCATTACTTTTTTGCATTGTAGCAAGTAATTTTCTTTGTTTTTCATCAAGTTCTCCAAGCGCACCATCAAGAAAGAACGTCAAAGTTTGGATAGCCGCAAGTAAAGGTGTCCTTAAATCGTGGGTTAATGTCGCAATAAAATCATCTCTCAATTTATCGGATTTTTTCTGTTCTGTTACATCTCTTATAACACCGACGAACTTTTTGTATTTATCATCAGGGTTGAACCTCGCAAAGCTAATTTCTACCGGGATAGCATTGTTGCAAAGAGGATTTTTAATATGAAAATCTCTTAAAAAGAGTTCATTTCCCTCAAATTGATGAAGCTCTTTTGATATAAAAGTCTTGTTGCTAAAAACATAATCGTCAATTGTTGAGCCAACTATTCGGCTGTTAACGAAACCAGTTAAATTTTCGCAGGCAGGGTTAACTTTCTCTATAATTCCGTCTTCATCGACAATAACAATACCGTCTGCACAATAATTTACTATTCCTTCCAGTTTTGCGTTTGTTTGTTTTAAATCGGCGGTACGGGCTTCAACAAGTTGTTCAAGATTATGGGAATATTTCTCCAACTCTTCATGAGCTATTTCCAACTCTTCAATTTTTTGTCTTAATTGTGACAATAAGTAACTTCTTTCAATTCCGTTTTTAATATTTATGATTAAGTCATCATTACTCCATGGCTTTTCGATATATCGGTAAAGACCGATTTCGTTGATTGCTCTTATCGCATTTTCTTTATCGGCATAACCAGTCAAAAGTATTTTACTAACTTCGGGATATAAATTCTTAACTTTTGATAAAAATTCTAAGCCGTTCATTTCCGGCATTAAAAAATCTGAGATAACCAAGTCCGGAGTGTTATTTCGCAAAAATTCCAGAGCTTCATTCGGATTGTTGAAAAAATGCGCATCAGAAAACCCCTCAACCTTTAGCAGTGTTGCAAAAGCAGAGGTAACTATTTTCTCATCATCGACTACAACAATCTTCCCCGTTTCCATATTCTCATATTAACCCAAATGCTTGCATTAGACAAATTATTAACAATTATTACTTAATTATGTTATAATCAAACAAAAAGATGGTGGCATAGATGAATAAAAATTCTAAATTTGGGTTTACATTGGCGGAGATTCTTATAGCGATGGGAATCGCAGGTGCTATTGCTGCTCTTACGATTCCACAACTTGTAGTGAGTACTCAAAGTAATAAGTTTGCTACGGCATTGGGACGCTCAGTGGAAACAATTGAGACCGGCTGCCAAGCTCTGATTCAGGACGCAGGCGAGTATTCCAGTGATGGGGAAATTTTTGGACACGCATTAATAGAAGTTGGATATGATACCAGGGGGACAGCTCCTCCGCTTATAATAGCTGATAGTAAGTTATTTGAGAATGCCGGAGCTTTTTTTGATGCAACGCCATTGTCAGATTCACAACAGTCTAGCTATACCGGTAGTGTAAAGTCTTATACAGGAGGTGCACCATCGCCAAGGGTAAGTAGTATAGCCGGAAAATTTGCTGTCAATACAAAACTCGGAGCATATTATGGTGTGCTGAAAAGAACGGATGAAGCAAATGCGGATGATCCCTTGGTTGAATTAATTTATATTGATGTAAACGGTGCAAATCCACCAAACAGATATGGTAGGGATGTATTTTTATTCGGACTTACGGATGCTTGCCATATGATACCTGCAGGTACAAATCGTATGAATTCATGGTATTCCGGTGTTGCACTCGCAACGTCAGCATGTGATGGTGGAAATGTAACAAATGGATTATCTTGTACGGAAAGAGTTGTTAGAGAAGGTTTTAAAAATAATTACAGCAGATAAAAGGAGATAAAATTATGGCAGGAAAATTACTTGCGAGTATTCAAAGATCAGATACAGAACAATTACAAATATCTATTTCCGAATACAAAGGGAAAAGCTATTTCAACTTGAGAATATTTTACACTACGGATGATGGCGCGAATTGGCTGCCGACTAAGAAAGGTGTTACTTTTGCACCTGATCAATTAGATATTTTATCGGATGCGATAGAAGAAGCTAAAAAAGAGTTTATGACTGAAGAGGGGTAAATATACTCATTCAACAATTTACTTAAAATTATGACTTTACAAGATGAAATAATATCAACAGTTTCGCATGAAATGAGAACCCCCCTGACTAGTATCAGGGGCTTTTCTCAAACACTTTTAAATTCATGGGAAAAACTTGATGATGATAATAAAAGGAAGTTTATCAAAATTATAGAAGAACAGTCTAATCGATTGATTAATCTTGTTGAGAACATTCTTACTGTATCAAAAGAAAATTCGGAAATACTGGTTTTTAAAAAAATAGATGTGAACAAGTTGATTAAAGATATTTTACCAATTTTTACCGAAAAATATAAGGACCATAAATTTATATTTAACGAAAGTAAAAACTCTTTGTTGGCGAGATTAGATGAAGATAAGTTTCAACAGATAATAACAAATTTGCTTGATAATGCAGGAAAATATTCTCAAGAAAATACCATGGTTACTATAACTACAGAACTGCAAAATGAATTTATATTGATAAAAATATCAGATGAGGGTATTGGTATTAAAGCTGAAGATGTGGACAAGCTGTTCAAAAAATTTAGCCGTATTGAAAATCATTTGACAAGTAAAACTCAGGGGAACGGACTGGGGTTGTATATAACAAAAAATTTGGTTGAAAAAATGAACGGAAAGATATCTTTAAAAAGCCAATTTAATAAGGGAACGGAATTTCAAATAGAATTCCCTTTGTATAATCCGGAGGAGGCGTTAAAATGCTCTCGAACCTCCTAATAATAGATAAGAGGAAAGAACTTTCCGTCAAATACAAAAAAGCGCTTGATGATGAACAAACAAACGTAAAAATTGCGAAAAATCTCAGGGACGCAATGAGTTTAATACAAACGTCAGAGCCGGATTTGATTATTATTTCGGATAGTATAGAAGAATCATTGATTTCTTTTTGTCAAAAAGTCAGAGCGCTTACTTACAATACAAGACCGGTTATTGTCGCATTGTCCAAATCAGCAGATATGAATGACAGAATTCAAGTTTTGGAAAGTGGCGCTGATGACTTTTGGAGTGAGCCAGTCGATATTGAGGAATTTAAGACCCGTATAAAAGCACATTTGAGAAGGGAATTAGAATCAAATTTAGATAATAAAACTTTGTTACCGAATAACTTCGCGACGGTTAAAAGCTTAAAAAGAGTTCTTAATAACGACAAAGACAGAGCTGTGCTTTTAATAGGTATTGACAATTTGAATGAATATATCAGTGTATATTCGGATATTGCCGGAGATAAGTTGATACAAGCGTTTGTAGCAATAGTTAAATCTGCGATTGAGGTGAAGGACTTTTTCGGACAAATTGATAATAATAACTTTGTTTTGATTACAAATCCATACAGAGCCGAAAAATTTGCTGCATATCTTGCATTTGCTTTCGATACGGTTGTACCTAAATTTTATTCTGAGACCGATGTTAAAAGGGGTTATGTGCTAGTAAAAGGCGACAATAAAGCGGGCATGAGAGCCAATTTTGTTTCTTTGCGAATCGGCGGAATTATGGACGGATACGACTTAATCGGTACAACAGATGCACTTTTGGAACGTCTATATTATTTGAAAAAATCCGCTCGACTACAATCGGGTTCAAATTATATAATTGATCGAGTCAAATTAACAGGTGATATTTTAAATCTTAATGATTCAATGTTTGGCAAAATATATATAAAAGAGCCAGACGAATCACTTTCTTTGTTAATTAGGACCACTTTGGAACTTCAAGGATATGAGGTTGTAAATACAATTGACTCTGAAAACCCCATACAACCGGCATTAATTATTATTGATAGCGGCGATAATATGAAGGAACTTGATTATTGCAGAAATTTAAAAAATAATCCGAATTTTGCCAATACAAAAATAATTGTTACTACGTCCGTTCATGACAAAACAGCTGTGCTTGATGCCGGAGCAGATTTGTACTTGCCAAAACCCTATGAATTGACTGATTTGATAGGGTGGATTGAGTACTTTTATAAAATGAACAATATTTAAGTTATTTCTAAATCCATAACGATTTAGGTATTGATGAGAATTTCTTATTCAAGTCTATTAAAAAAATTGAAGGTGATTCTGATTTTGAAAATTTACAAGTAACGAACCTAGGGCAATTGAAATATATAGGCGGAGATGGACATTTTTCTTGTAACAGAGTTAAGCGCTTAGGTAAATTGAAATATATAAAAGGGAATGCCTATTTTGATGAGTCATGGGTTTCGGATTTGGGAATGCTCAATTTTATCGGCGGAGATATTGAAATCTATGATGCACCATTAACAGAAAAAGCATTTGAATCGGTCAAAGTCGGTGGTGAAATACGAAAAGGTCAATGGAAACGTAAATAAAGAATCTATTCCACTATAGATGCGCCGTTTTCTTCGACTTTAAGTGTCATTATATTGGCATTAATATTTTGTTTTGACCAAATATCATTAACTGTTGATTTAATTTTATCCAAATCGTATTTGTGAGAAATTACAAGTATTGTAGGTCCAGCCCCTGATAATACGCAGCCAAGGATTCCATCTTCATTCCGAAAAGCATCCATAATTTCTCTCATACCGGGGACTAATTTTTCCCTATATTGCTGATGTAATCTGTCTTGCAGAGCTTTCTTCATCAACTTTTCGTCTTTTGTATGAATTGCATGAATGAGCATCCCCAAGTGTTTTGCATTAAATACGGCATCTTGCATAGGAACTTCTTTGGGTAACACTGAACGTGCAATGTTTGTTGAAAGCTCAAAATCAGGAATGCAAACAGTTAAATCCCATTCTTCAGGCCAATCAAATTTGCAATAAGAAATGGTACCGTCATCCTCTTGATTAGAGAGTACAAATCCGCCAAGAATAGCCGGAGCAACATTATCAGGATGTCCTTCAACCTCTGTTGCTATAGCTAGCAAAGCTGTTTCGTCTGCAGGATTTCCCAAAAGCTTATTTGCCGCAAGCAATCCTCCAACAATGACGGAGGATGAACTTCCCAACCCTCTTGCGACAGGTATTTGTGATTCTATGTTTATTTTAAGTTCGGATGGCTCTTGTCCTATTGAGTTGTACAAAAGCTCAACTGCTTTATAAACAATGTTATTTTCATCTCTTGGAATGTTTTCAAAGGCCGTTTCATCAAATGATTCATCATCAGCCATCATATTTATTTCAATGCCCGTTCCCGGCAGTACAGTTTCTTCAATAGTAACTGTATTGTATATAGGAAGTGCAATACCTAAACAATCAAAACCGGGGCCAATGTTTGCCGAACTAGCCGGAACTTTTACGCTCACTTTCATTTCTTAAAATTATCTCCTCGTGAATATATAGGGTTTATACAATAAATAAGAAAAAAAGACAAGAATACACTTTGCCCAAATATTAAGATTTGTAAAAAAATATCTTTTTATTATAAATCTCAGGCAATTCTGAATATTCATTAAACTTAATGGGAATGTGTAGTACTTAGGAGTGTTAAATTATGACATATTCTTATTCAGCCCCGATGACCTATGTTCAGCATGAACCGGCTGTATATCAACAAAACTATTATCAGGTATCAACAAATAAGAAAAATTCGTCAATAAATGCAGGTCTTGCAGGTGCAGGAGTCGGATTAGCCGGCGGAGCCATTGTGGGGATGAGCAAGGGACATCCATATATACAAAACGGTGTTCCTACAAATGATTTTGTTAAATCTACAGTACAAAAATATATCAAAAAAGCTCCCGATGCTCAAAAACTTGCATATAATCAAACAAATGAAATATTGAGTAAGATAAAAAATGTACAAACAGTAGAAGAATTGAATGCTCTTTTGAGCAATAATGCAGAGGCCTCAAAAACAATTGAACAGATTTTAGGGACTTCAATTGACTCATATATTAAGGATG
>CAJOOA010000010.1 GCA_905236055.1 Candidatus Gastranaerophilales bacterium
AAATGGGAAAGAGGTATTTGAAATATCAAAAGTCGGTAATTTAGCAGAAAGACTGGGTGTAGAAATTGCAATATTAACTGTTCCCCGCAAATATGCTCAAGGAACGGCTAATTATTTGGCAGGTGCCGGAATTAAATATATTTGGAATTTTACGACTTGTGTACTTGATGTACCAAAAGATGTTAAAGTATGGAATGAAAATTTGGTAGGAAGTTTCCTGCAATTTACAAATAAAGACAAGGAAAAATAAAATATGACAGTTGAGATAAAAGTATGTATGGGAAGTGCATGTTTTGCCAAAGGCAATCAAGAAAATTTAGAATTTATAAAAGAATATATAGAAGAAAAAGGGCTGGATTCGGAAATAATTATAGTTGGTGCTTTATGTGAAAATAAGTGTGCTGAAGGTCCAAGAATTATAGTAAACGACATTGAATACACAAATATAACAAAAGAGAATATTAAGGATATTCTGGACAAAGTAATAGTTTCAAAATAACAGATTATGAAGGAATAAAGTATGGAAAAGCAGTATCCTGTTTACACGTTGAAAAATGAATGTAATGATTGTTATAAGTGCATACGAGGTTGCCATATAAAGGCTATACGTATACAAAGCGGCAGCGCTTCCGTGATAAATGAAAAGTGTGTTGCATGCGGTCATTGTGTGACGATTTGTCCTGCAGGAGCAAAAAAGGTCAGAAATGATATAGATGTTGTAAAAGCTCTGTTTTTGACAGGGAAAAAAGTATATGTGTCACTTGCGCCAAGTTGGGCGGGTGTATACAATATTTCAAAAGAAAAAATGGTTGCACTTCTA
Organism: Candidatus Gastranaerophilales bacterium; assembly: GCA_905236055.1. Classification (GTDB taxonomy): domain Bacteria; phylum Cyanobacteriota; class Vampirovibrionia; order Gastranaerophilales; family Gastranaerophilaceae; genus CAG-196. Next base: position 821 of record CAJOOA010000010.1, read on the forward strand.
AAGAAGCTTGGCTTTACGGGTGTATCAGAAACAGCATTAGGAGCACAGGAAGTTTCAATACAAACGGCAAAAATGCTGAATGAAGCAGACAAAGGGTTATTTATATCCTCAGCGTGTCCTGTAATAGATGATTATGTAAGAATGTATAAACCGGAATTCGCAAGTTGTATTACTCCGGTAGCATCACCTGCCCTAACTCACTGCGGGCTTTTGAAAGATATGCTTGGTGAAGATATCAAAGTTGTTTTTATAGGTCCTTGTATAGCAAAGAAAAATGAAGCAGATGAAAATCCTGATTTGATGTCAGCTGCATTAACATTTGATGAATTAAATTATTGGATAAAGGAAGAATTTATTGATATTGAAACGATTGAAACGGATGAAAGTTGTAAATTTTTGCCGGAAGATTCTTATGAAGGAGCGTTATATCCACTGGAAGGTGGTATGATTGATACAATAAAGCGGGTCGGAATAGAAAAAAATGATGTAACATTTATTGCAGTAAGTTCTTTGGAAAGTTTTGATAAATCATTACAGAATATAAATCCTGATAAAATAGATAATAAGATTTTTGTGGAAGCACTGGGTTGTTCAGGGGGTTGTATAAACGGACCTTGTCTTTCAAGTGAAAAATCCAGAATACTTATAACTTCAGATATATATGCAAATACAAAATATCGTGATGATGTACCAAAAATACCAAGAAAGGTTGTAGAAAAACAATACAGTCCGATGCCGGTTCAAAAAGTTGAATATTCAATAGAGCAAATAACAAAGGCATTAAGAAAAATAAGTAAACATACGGAAGAAGATGAATTAAATTGTGCAGGTTGCGGATATGTAAGTTGCAGAGAGTTTGTAAATGCTTTAATATCCGGTGATGCAGAGCCGTCACAATGTGTTTCTTATATGAGAAAAATAGCGGTAAGAAAAGCAGCAGCAATGTTAAGGTGTATGCCTTCTGCAGTTGTAATAGTAGATGCAAATATGGAAATCGTGGAAGCAAATGATTCTTTTGAACATATGTTTTTATCTGAAGAAATGTATGAAGTTTTTGCATCTCGTCAAAACGGGCTTACAGGAGCTTGTATAGACAGGATTGTTACATTCCCTGAACTTTTCAAATCGGCATTAGATTCAGGAAAAGATATTCATCAGGAACATTATGCAATCGGTGATAAAGTTTATGATATAAGTATATTCACAATAGAAGATAACGAACTTGTCGGTGCTGTAATATCTGATGTTACAAAATCAGAATTAGACAGAACAAAAATTGCACAAAAAGCAAGAGAAGTTATTACTAAGAATATTGCAACTGTTCAAGAAATTGCAAGCTTATTGGGTGAACACATGGTAGAAACAGAGTTGTTGTTGAACTCAATTGCAGAAGGATATGAAGCAGGAAGTGATGTTGTGAAAAAGTAGATTGTTATTTTCACGGAATCATTAAAAGAGGAAAAAATGTTTATTGATATAGCTTGTTCACAAAAAAAGAAATATAATCAAAATGCTTATGGTGATTTTTTTGCTTCAAATCGTTTTCCTAATATGAACAGAGTTGTTGCAGTACTTTCTGATGGTTTAGGAAGCGGAATAAAGGCAAATATATTAGCTTGTATGACTTCTACAATGTTGTTGAAGTTTATGGAAAATCATTCCGATATAGAAAAATCTTGTGAGATTATAATGAATTCATTACCAGTATGTAAAGTCAGAGGTATTAGTTATTCAACTTTTTCCGCAATAGATTGTTTTGAAGACGGTAAAGCAAAAATAGTTGAAGAAGGTAATCCGGATTTTATATGGATAAGAGGCGGAGAAGTATTGAAGCCAGAATATCAGACAATCCAATCTAAAGATTTTAAAAATCGCAGAATGAAAGTATACAATATTTCTTTGGAAAAATATGACAGAATTATTTTTTGTTCGGATGGTGCAACTCAAGTAGCAATGGGAAGTAAGCGTTTCCCGTTAGGATTGGAAAGAAGCGGTTTGATAAAAATAATATTGAATAAATTAAGTGAAAAACCGGAAATTTCTTCTCAGGAATTGAGTGAATATTTAGTTCATCAAATAGAACTTATTGTTCCGAATAAAGAATTAAAAGACGATACTTCAATCGTTTCTATATATTGTCGTGACCCGAGAGAATCGCTAATATTTACAGGTCCTCCGTATCATCAGGAAAAAGACAGTTATTATGCAAAATATTTTATGGATTTTAAGGGTAAAAAGGCGATATCCGGCGGAACGACCGCAAATATAATATCAAGAGAGTTAAACATTCCGGTTATATCAAAATTGTCATTAAATTCAG
>CAJOOA010000011.1 GCA_905236055.1 Candidatus Gastranaerophilales bacterium
ATAAAGTATTTAATTTTTTAAAAATTGCCTTTTTTCTCTTACTTTATTAAGTTTTGTAAAGTTTGAGTTAAAAATTTGGCAAAATCGCAATAAAAATCAACAAAAGAAAGGAAAATTACATGCAGAAAACACGATTAATATGCAACAATTTTTCCGGAATTAACAGAAGTTCTTCGGTATTTAGTGAAGATATAATAACTGCTTCTGATATACAAAATGTGGAACTATTTTCCACAGAAACAAATTCCGGTGTAGGTATAAGAACGGCATTGGGAAATGTTCCGGTGAGCAGTTCAATTCCCAGCGGAGAAGTTGTTATTAATATTTTTGAGAGTGTACAAAACTCAAAAACATACTTTTTTGTCCATACAGAGGATTCAACCGAAGGGAAGATATATCTTTTTTCTCCTCAGAACGGAACTCTGACAGAAAAAGTATCCGGCTTGACCTTAACCGGAGTTTCAAGTGCAACGGATGTGGCGCAGGGTTGGTCTGATTTGTGGGTTTTTTCAAACGGTGAGGAAATGCTTTCAATGGAAATGGAAACCTATGTTACCGAAAATGAGCCGGACACTATCACATATATGACACCAACCGATGCCGATGAACGCAGCGTTAAGGGTTTAGGGTTGGTGGTATTTGCCGGCAGACTATGGGTGTTTAACGGAGAAACTTTATGGTATTCGGTTCAGGAGGACATATCAGATTTTTCAACTTCGGATGCCGATTTAGCAACTTCTGCGGGGTATATTGAATTCGTTAAAAAGATAACGGCTATTTATCCGTATTTAGGTGCATTGGCTGTTTTTCATAAAGATTCTTCTTGTATGATTGTTCAAGAAGACGGTGTTTTTAGTAAAACTTTTGATTCCCCTGGCGGATGCGCCGGATATAATTCTCTTGTGTTTCACGGTACACAGCTTTATTTTTATGATGATACAAAAAAGGGAGTTTTTTCTTTTCAACAGGTTATTAATGGAGATAAAACACTGGGGGAAAACATTGCGGTTGATATTCAACAGGAGTTATTTTCTATCAAGAGCAATCTTTTGAATGACATAAAAACCTTATCTGTAGTAACTTCGGACAGAAATGAGGTTTGGTTTTTAATCCCATCCGAGGATACGAATTATTCTTATATACTAATTTACGATTATCTGCACAAAGCTTGGGTAAAGCGAAAATCACAAAAAATTAACTGTATAAACGTGATTGGCGGAGTTTTATATTCTGCAGGCAAAAAGATTTATGAAGAATATTCATCAACGGAATTTGACGGTACATTTATAGAAGCTTATTATAAATGTTCTCCGCTTAATCTTGGGGTGGAAAATTCTTTAAAAATTCTTGCATATCCGCCGAAATTAGCGCTAAATATGTATTATACCAATGATTTTTATACAGAATACACAAAAGACTATAATTCATTAACAACAAAAATCAGGCGTATTACATCAAAAACGCTACAGAATGCGCTTTATTTTGATGTCGGGTATTGGGATTCTGCAAAATTCCCGTATGAAAAAATAAATGTCATCAAAAACTTACCTGCGGCATATTTTAAAACATTGCAAATTAATTTTTATGCAAAAGTTTCCGGACAAAATTTTTGCATAAATAACATTGAATTCGGGAAAATTAAATCTAAATACTAATTGGAGTAATACTCCGGAAAGGAAATTTTATGGGCAAAAAATCTAAAAAAACAACAAGTACAACTGTTTACGGAAATACAACTACCACAAATCCATACGTAACGAGTACGACTAATAATAAGGGAACGGTTTCGACTTTCAATCCAAATACTGCTTTCAGTTCAATTAACGATTTTGTAAACAATAATTTTGATCAATTACTTGCCGAATATTTAAACCCTACTTTAAATTCGATAACAAACAAGGCAAAAATGAACGCTTTTGCGGATTCGCTTAACGATTCATCCGTTATGTATCTTGAAAATAATATAATTAATCCGTTATCAAAAAGAAATATGATTAGATCATCGCAAGCAACCGATATGTACAATAAAATGCTGCAAAATAACACAAATCAGATAGCTAATTATGCACAAGAACTACTCGGAACATCGCAAAAAGACACGGCGTCTATGCTTGCCAATCTTATGCTTTTGTATATGAACGGATATAATGCGCTTAATGATACGCAAAAGCAATCTTTGGCTACAAGTCAAGGTAATGCTTCAAGAACCAATATGTCAGGCGATGCGTCGTATGCAAATACATCTCAAATGATGCAAATGGCAACCCAAATGGCGATGCTAATGGCTTCTGCATTATAAAAAGGAGTTTGAAATGGAGCAATATATATTCAAATATCTGCCGGTAGGACTTGTCGGAATTGCTCTTATCTTTCAGTTTAATTTGTTTGTTACACCGGAAAAATTGGAAGTAAAACACAGAGAAATTTTGAATGATGTTTCAAAAACATATACTACAAAAGAGCAGTATAACGACTTGAAAAATCAATTAAACGCTATGCAGATAAAAATAGATAAAATTTATGACGTAATTATAGGTGGAGGAAAAAAATAATGGCACTAATTAATATAGAATATGGTTCTCTTGCCAGTTCAACTACAATGAATTCAAATTTTTCATATTTGGATGAAAAAATTAATACTTCAAACACTCAAATTGATGCAAGCATTTCATCAATATCATCAAATATCGCAACAATAAATTCAAGAATAACAGAACTTGCTGAAGATATAGCGTCTTCAATATCAACATTACAGAGCACGATTGCTGACTATAAAACAAAAACGAAACAGCTCGTTCTTAAGTCCGGCATGGTTCCGAATTGGAGTGCTTGTTCAAGCGCAACATTTACTTCCGGAACTTCATTTACTGCAACATCAAACGGTTACCTTTTGATACTACCGGAAGTTGCTGCAAGCGGAAATATAACGGTTAACAGTCAATCAACTGTTACGTTTAAAACCAGGGCAAATTCTTATGATAACGCTGCAGAATTAGTTATATTACCGTTAAAAAATGGTGATGTTGTATCCACTACAGCTTCTTGCCAATCAGCGTATTTTATACCTGCTGCGGAAATTAGTGTAGAGAATTTTTAAACAATGCTTAAATGCGGAAAGGAAAGAAAATGCTAACTATAGATAATGACGGTACTATTTCAATGTACCAAGGTGATAGCGGTGAAATTGTAGTAAACGGTTTAAATGAAAATACTTCATATACGGTTTATCTTGGGATTCAAGATGAAAAGAGAAATACAATAGGTGAGGAATTGCAAGTTTCAGTCAGCAACTCAAGCACGGTTACTTTTGTTTTGACTCCTTCTTTTACTGACAATCTTACAGTTCCTAAGGGAAAACCTTATAAGATTTATTACTATGGAATTAAATTGTGTATTTCAGATTCATCTGTTGAAGATACTCTTTTTATTGCAAACGGAACATACGGAGATTTGAACAAAATTATTGTTTATCCGAGAAAGGTCAAAGGTGCATAGATGGAGAATAATAGCAATATTTCTGTTAATCAGGATTCGGGCAATAATCAAGTTTCTGTTTCCGGTGTTTCGGATACAAGGTTGGCGATTGATGTTGCTAACAATAGGTCAAGATACTATGCAGAATTGGCTGAAAGTTATAAAAATGAAACTAAAGAGTACAGAGACAGTACCCAAACATATATAGCAAACAACAATAATGTAATTAAGACATATGTTGACAATTTGGAAACTACGTTAAGAAATTTAATCAGTACAAAGCAGGCGGCAGGAAATTACGCACTTTCTTCGGAAATCCCGACTGTTCCGACAAAATTGAGCAGTTTTACTGATGACTTAGGCAGTTCTCCGACACATACACATAGTCAATACTTGACTTCACATCAAGATATATCAGGCAAAGAAAATACTTCAAATAAGGTTACCTCAATATCAGCACAAAGTACGGATACTCAATATCCATCGGCTAAATGTGTGTATGATAATGTAAAAAATAAATTAGAAAATACAGCAACGGGTTCAAATAGTTTATCAATTTTAGGCGATTCAACTGAGAGTAATTATGCAAATAATATAGGCAAAAGTACTTCCGTTTCGGCGGTAGCATCTAATGTTTTTGGTTATGGTGCATCAGCAACGGCATCTTATGGCACAGCCCTTGGGCATAATGCCAAAATAACGGCGACAGAAGCAATCCAAATAGGTATGGGTACAAATAGCACGGCTCAATCTTTATCAATAGGTTTTAGAGGTGGTGGTACAAATGTAAATTACCAACTTTTAGACGGTACGACAGGTAAAATTCCTAACGCAAGGTTGGATATGGACGCTACTGTTACATCAGCAAGTACAAAACCTATTACAAGCGGTGCTGTATATGATGCAATACAAGGCAGTGGAAACGGAACTAGTAGAAATATTGGTGAAATTGTAACTTCCACAATACCTCTAACCGATGCAGGATTACATCTATTAGATGGTGCATTAATATCAGGTAGCGGAAGCTATGCAGATTTCGTAACATATATTGCGAGTTTATATGCAGATAGTGATTATTCGGCAATATTTGACACCGAAGCAAGCTGGCAAGCAACAGTTACATCAACTGGCTATTGCGATAAGTTTGTTTATACAGCTGTCTCTGGGAATAACCCTGCAACTGTGAGATTACCTAAATTCGGAAGTGAACTTGTTACAAATGAAACGATTTCAGCTACTACACCCGTTAAAGGTAATGGAATGGCATTAGGTTTAACTGATGGTACTACAAATTATGGTTTGCAAGGTGGTAATTCTAATGATTTTTATGAACTTTGTTTACAGACAGCTAATTATGGTGCTAATGTTGGTTCTAATTCCTTGTCTACAAGACAGGATATACATTATAATGCTTTTGGTGTTTCTACTGATGGCTCAAAATCGGGTATTATAGCAGATTTATCAGGTATAAATCTAAATTCTGCCAATGTTTACTATTATATTGTAGTGGCAACGTCAACTAAAACAGAACTAGAAGTTGATATAGACGAAATCGCGACTGATTTAAACGGTAAGGCAGATGTCGATTTGACAAATGTGTCGCCTTCAAGTGCCTTTGCCACAGCTATGAATAGTGCAGGAATAAGAACTGTTGTATATCAAACAACCTCAAACGGATGCGATATAAGAGTATGGTCTGACGGGCTTAAAGAAATATTTTGTAAGCAAATAACAAATGCAAGTACGGGGGCTGTTAGTATATCTTATCCGACAAATTCAACGCAATATGCGTTTACTGCAGAACCTACATTAATAGTAAACCAATATCAATTGGCAAGTGCTACTACAGCCACAACGGCGAGAGGTACGGGGTATGCCAGAAGTGCGACAGGGTTCTCAGTATACTTTTTAGCGGCAAATGCAAGTATTTCTTATTATGCTTGTGGATATTAAGGAGGAAATTATGGAATTAAAGGAAATATTAAATAAACCTTATACAGATAATGAAGCAATAGACTTTATATCTTTTAACAATGCTGTAATGAAATATAAGATAGTAGAAACAGAAACAGCTCTTGAAGCGTGGGGATTAACCGAGGAAGAAATCCAACAACAAGAGCGTGAACGTATAAATAAATTATCTATGACAAAGCGGGAAGTTTTTCTTGCGTTGTACAGAGATAAGGGTATTACGCCAGAACAAATAAAATCTCAAATAACTTCTCCGGAAGCGTTAATCGAATTTGAATACGCGACTGAGTATTACAGGGGTAATCCGCTTATAGATCAAATCGGTCTAATGCTTGGTTATACATCTGAACAGTTGGATAATTTATTTGAAAACAAGGAGCTTTAAAATTATGAAATGGTACGAAGATAAAGATTTGCGGATTGATTTTAATGACATTCCATCTATAGGAATAAGGTATATATTACCTTCTATGAGTGAAGAAGAAAAGAGATCCGTAAAAAAATATCCGTTTATAAATAAAGTTCCTTTAGATGTGTATCTTGAAGATAAGCGAAAGTCAAAGATGTATAAATTTACAATTCCTAAAAAATATTGTTTTGACGGGGCATCAGTGCCCCGTTTTTTCTGGCGTGTAATTGGTTCAAATACGGACAACAAGTTTCTTGTGCCGGCTGTGATTCATGATTACATGTGTGAAAATCATGCTTGTGTTAACAATGACAGAGCTTTTTCGACAAGAGTTTTCAATGCACTTTTACAAGTTTCGGGAGTTGGAAATGTAAAAAGGTTTTTTATGAAAAATTCGGTTGATATTTTTCAAAAATGTTTCTGCCATTGGCGGGAGTAATAAATCAAAGTATGTAAAATTAAATTGCTAAAGGGAAATATGGTTAAATATAAATTATTGGATAAACAACGGGAATTTATTGAAATTCCGCATTCAAATCAGTTGGATGTAGCAATATATCAAGGCGGATTTGGTAGTGGAAAGACTTGGTGCGGTTCACTTCTGGGAATATTAATGACAAGAAAATATCCGGGTAGCAGAGGGCTTGTCGGTGCAAAAGAATATGAACTCGTGCGAAAAACGACTCTGGTTAGTTATCTTGACCATTTAGAAACCTTGGGATATAAAAAGGATAAGGATTTTGTTTATAACAAAATTGACAAAATAATAAAATTTTCAAACGGTTCGGAAATTTTGTTTTCTTCGCTTGATGATCCTGAAAAATTTAAATCTCTTAATTTGCATTGGGCGGAAATTGAAGAGGCCTCTCAAATAAACGACTCTTCTTTTAAACAACTTTTGGGTCGACTCAGAAACACTTATCGTGGCAAAAATTGGGTAGATTTCAGATACCGGCTCTTCGGACATACGAATCCTCAACCGGACAAAGGCTGGATTTGGAAAAGGTTTGTTGAAAACGCTAAAGAGAATTACCGGCTCATTATTGCTCCGACTACAAGTAATATATATTTACCGTCGCATTTTATTCAATCTTTGAAGGAAAGTTATGACGAAGAATACTATAAAATCAATGTTCTTGGCGAATTTGGAGATTATTCTTCCGGTCTTGTCGTTAAAGGATTTGATGAGGGTAATAAGTTAAAACTCAGGTATAATAAAGAGCTGCCTCTTTATTTAACTTGTGATTTTAATGTGGATCCGATGTGTTGGCTTTTGGCCCATAAGGACAAAGACAATGTGTATTTCTTTGACGAAATTGTTATTGAAAAAACTACAACACAACAGTGTATAGAAGAATTTATACGAAGGTATCCTGAACATGGTTCTGAGATTATTATTAATGGTGATGCTTCCGGTGATAACAGGAGTACTCAAAGCGAGTATACAAACTATGCAATTATCAAAAATGCACTGAAGGATTATGGATATGACAATGTAAAATTCAAATTAAGAGACTATAATCCGCCTGTTATGAACAGAATTTCCGCTTTTAATGCAAGAATCAGAAATTCAAAAGGAGAACGACATCTTTTTATTGATCCGCGCAAATGCAAGTGGCTGCTGTACAATATTTACAACCTTTCATTTAAGGAAGGCACAAGTATAGTTGATGTTCCTACACATACACAAATTAAATCAAGCAGAGAAGCAAAGTTCCTTGAGCACCCGTTTGATGCGGCGAGTTATCTTGTGGAATACTATTGGCGTCTAAGGGGGTAAATGGGATGTATTAAATTGAATTTTTTGAAATTTGTTTTGTTTTCTTTTTTGAAACTTTTTTGAAAACATCTTCAAAACTTTCGATGGGTTCAAGTTTGTATCCGCAGTGCTCGGCGAGCGTTCCCCCCATTAAAAAAAGCTCTTCTTGAGGATATCTTCTGCATATTCCAGGGCGATTTTTATGGATTTTACATAAATGAGTTTTGGGGTCAAGATTTGTGCATTCAAACACGAGTCCTGTTTCGTCTTTGCCGATAACTTTCAGATATGTATAGAAAGGATGAAGTCTTTGCAGACGTTTAAATTCTTCTTCTGTCTGTATTACACCTTTGTGTTTTACGTAGATTTTTTTGCAACATCTTCCGCAGGCATTACACTGTCCGGTTCGATAATATTTTCTCCTTAATATATACAGATAAAAAAATTTTTTTAATTTTTTAAACATTTACGACTCTTGATTTTGCAAGTTTATATTCTGAAGACCTTTCATTTGCCAATGTCATTATTTTTGAAAAATATTTGTTTGACTGTCTGTAATCACCTTCAGAATAATAAAATGCACCTTTTTCAAAACAAGTTTTTATAATTCGCTGTTCAGGATTTAGGAATAGTTTTATTTTTTGAATAATACTGTCATATTTTTCTGCGACGTTATTATTTAAAATTATATAGTTTTCATACTCGAACAATGCCAGATGATAGCTGTTTTCTGAATAATATTTTTCAGCAGCATTTAAATGTTTCGACATGTCGTTTCCGTTGAATCCGGCTTCGAGTTCTTTTGAGGTTTTAACTATGTCGTAATAATCTTTTTGCCTGCTTATTACAAGCGGAATCATACGTTTTAAACAACAGTATGCACCAGTCAAATCTCCAACATGAATCATAACTGTGGATAGCCGTTTTAGAATATCAATAGATTTTGGGTCAAGACAAAAAGCTTGTTTAAGGTATTTTATAGCGTGTGAATATTCTTTTTCTTCAAAGTATAATTTCCCAAGCAGATTATTTATATCAAAATGAGAGGGAAAATTGGTAACCGCATAATCCAACGCCTGAATAGCAGTCTGATTATCATTCATATCAACTGCTCTTAGGGCTTTTTTATAAAAATTATTTCCGATTTCCGAAAACTCTTTTAAGCTTTTTTGAATATCTTTGTAATAATCGGAAGTTTTGTCTTTTGCATATTTTAAGTATTTTTCATAAAAATACATTGAATAAAATTTCATACCTTTAGAAAAATACGAAGTTGCAAGATTAAGGCATACCGCTTCGTCATCCGGTTTGTAAGAATACGAAGTAATCCAGTATTCTATTGCTTTTGAAATATCTTGTTTCCTGTAGAAAATATTTCCCAAAAATAAGTATGAGGGATTTTTATATTCTTCAAGCGATATCGAACGGGTAAAGTAAAGTTCGGCATTTACCATATCTTCAAGCTTATAATAGCATCTTCCTAATTCGTAACATAGTTTGTAGGAATAATTTGAATTAAGCAAATCAAGATATAAGCGAAGAGAGCCGCTATAATCCCCCGCTTGATACAGTCCTCTTGCGGCTTCCAATTTTTGCTCCTCAATATCTGCATTATCCCGTATATAATAATCCGACGACGCCATAGCTAAATAATATCACATTTACAGCTCTAAGTCATTCCACAATTTTAAGCTGTTTGCAACTTCCGGAATTATATCATCCTCAAATGCGTCTATAATTCCGTCAGAAAAAAGTTCTTTCATTCTTTCAAGGTGAGATAAATCTTCGGGGTCACTCATAGCTATTTTATTAAATTTTTTAATATCGCAATCTTTTTGAAACAATTCAATGGCATTGGCAGAGATCTCAGATTTATCCACATAAGGATTATTTTTGCTCGCGGATGAACTTTTTGTTGTATTCATCCGCATAAGGGCTAAATTTACAACATTGCTCTGACTTTCAAGCTGCGCTTTGTAGAATGAATTGTTATCATTAATATTGTTGAACATGAGACCCTAATCTCCCCTATTTGTCCAATAATATTATTATATATTTTGACCTTCTTGTTATCAACCATATGGAGGATATGTATTTTTTTAATTAATACATTAAGAAATGTAAAAAATATTAGAAATTTTCTAAAGTTTTAAGAAAAAATGCCGTTATACCTCTTGTAAGGAGTTAAATTAATGGCTGACGAAGGTAAAAAAATTATTGATGAATCACGTTACAAATATGCTGTGCCAAAGCAATCCGGTCCTGCAGCAGTTGGCAGAGGCGGCGATCCGTTTTTCAAAAATGTACACGTTCCGCAGGATAAAATAAATGAGCTTCTTGAAGAAACGATAACCCTTCAGGATTGGGTTCAGCGTGAAACTTCAAATAATGTAGCACTTTCTTGCCTCGATAATGAAAATTTAAGAGAAATTTATTTTGAAATAAAAGATGGTTTTGGAGAGTATGGCCCGATTATGCTTATGGGCTTCAAAACTCCGTATGGAGTAGAAATCCCCAGATTAAAAATACTTGATACCAACGGGGAAGTACTTGAAGTATTAACAGGTGATATGGCTATTGATGAGTTGAACAAACGAGCAATTGCTTTTAGGGCCTCAACTCAAGACTATGAATCTGCTCCTATTACAGACGAATCCCAAATGATACAGGATTATTCTGGGAATCCTGACGATTACGTTTAATCAATTAGTGCTCAGAATCACGTTTTAACACTATTTTATTCATTTTGCAGAAAGAATTCAGAATGCCAAGCTCTTCTTTGATTTCTTTTTGCAGGATGCTGTTGTTAGAAACAGCAGGGATGGCTTTGGCTAATTGGAAAATCTTCAAAGCTTTTTTTATATATGTATTTCTCATATTTGTTTTGGGTAAAGCCAATTCCTGATACAGTTTTGAACATTGCATATATGTTTTTAATTGAATATATTCAAGTTCAAAGTTCTTGGCTATAAAGAGCGCTCTTTCCAAATATACTTTTGCGGAGTCGAAATCTTGCTTCGCGATATAAACTTCGCCAATAATCTTATTGAACAGTGCCGCAAAATAGTAATTGTTAATATTTGGTTCATTTGCGATATCTAAGGCCTTTGTCGCAATATCAAGAGCAAATTGAGTGCCGCCTGTTTGTAATTTTATTTTTGCAATAATATACCAGCATAACAAAACACCTGTGGCGATTTTTTCTCCCGCAAAATATGCAGCTTGTTCATCAAGAATTTCGAGAGCTCTCTTATTTTGGTTATTACTTATAAATATTTCAGCGAGCAGTGTTTTTAAAATATTCTTGGTGAAATTATCGTTCACGTTGTTGGCATATGAAACAACATTAAACAATTCTGCTTGTAATTGAACGTAATCACGTTCCATAAATTTGTTTAGTATGTCAATAAAATTCCATCTGGACACGACGAAACTATCCATATTATCGAGAGAATAATCTTTCAAAATATCTTCCAGAATTCGTTTTGAAGTAGTTAAATCTCCCTTTAAAGTATTTGCCAACGCTAGCATTAAATATGCTTTGCAAATAATAACCGGTTCGAATGGCTTATTTTTTTCAATAACATCGAATATGGTTTGTATAACTTCAAAAGCTCTTTTATCCCCTTGGAAAGTGAAAGCTTCGGCCAAATCAAAATAAATATCAAGCCAAAGATTAAATAAATCTTTCATGCAGATTTGAGGGGTATCTTTTCCCTTGTTCAAAACTTTTTCTATTTCCGGAAGCAATTCAACTTCCGTAACGTTAATAAGTTGTCCGTAATTTCCCAAACGAAGAAGCGGTTTTACGATTCTTGACTTTATAAGAACTTTTTCAAATTCCATTTTTTCCGGAAGTTTGCAGAGTACATTTTCTACACACTCGATTACTCCAAAATAGTTACCTGCTTGCATTGAGCAGGATGATATATAACCCAATAATTCAATATGTTCGGTATCTTCATTGTCTTCAAGCATTATTACGGCTTTTTGTAAATATTCTAACGAAGCTTTATAGTCAATTGGTTCAAGCAATTTCCCTACACGTGTATAAATATTTTTCTTAACTTTTTTATAAAAATCGTTATTTTTATTTTCAATTAATTTTAGTGCCTGCTTTTGAACTATTATGTACAGTCCGATATCACCTGTGTAAGATGCATATTTCATCAACAGTGTCCATATATTAAAGGCCTCGGAACTATCTTCAAGTTTTTGTGAAATGTATGCCAATAGGGCCGGGGAAGATTGTTTGTAAGCTTTGAGTATGTCATACAAAGAATTTAATATTTCTTCAAAAAAGCTATCGGATTTGACTGTTGAAACGGTTGTATGCCAGATTAAATCTGTTTTGAATTCAAAAGCCAAATTATTTATTTGGGTAATAAAACCGGCATTAACAAGATACTTGATCTGACCCTCAAATGCTTCAGGTGTTAAGTTATCAAATGTTTTCAGGACGGCCGGATATATTTTAGTGCCGAGAACGGACATGGCAGAAAGCAATCGATATGCTCTTAAATTCTCTTGCTTTAGTAATTTAAGTCGATTTTCGATAACAGATTCTATGTTTCCATAGTTGATGTTTGTCAAACCGTGGCGTTCAATATCTTTATTTAACAAAATTATTTGTTCAATATTTGCAGGGATTCCGCCTGATATCTTTTCGATTTGTTTTAGAGATTCCGGATCAAAAGTTTCATTATATTGTTTTAAAAACTCTTTTGTTTGGGCATCCGTAAACGGCATAATTGATAAATCCAAATAATTTTCAAACGACAAATTATTTGCAGTAATCAATCCCATTCCTGGTTTTGGTTCTGTGCAAATCAGTATAAACTTTATTCTGTCTGTTGTTGTTTCGTCTTTGAGCAGTTCTTTTATAAAATCAAAAGACATTCCGTCAATGTTTTCAAATTTATTGACTATAAATACAACTTTTGTTTTTTGCACAACTGTTGTAATTATTTTTTTCATAATGGTAAACATTTTGACTTTGTTGTAATAGATATTTTCATAAATATCCGTGTTATTTGGATATAAAAGGTTTAAAAGGTCCAAAGTCTCATCATAAGTCAATGTTGGGAAATCTTCTTTGAAGAATTTTATTGAACTTCGTTTTAATTGCAGGGTATTTGGACAAAAATTATTAATATTAAAAAAGTTTAGAAGCAAATCCTGAAAATACCCAAACGGAGAGAGTTGAGTCATTTGAGTACAGGTTCCGTCAAGCCATACCAATTTAGCGTTGCTCAATTCGTTCATTGCGTATTTTAGAACCAAATTTTTACCGGAACCGCTTTCCCCCGAAAGGGTGATAATTTTTATTGCTGCGTCTTTTAAACCTTCAATTAACAAAGATTTTATTTTTTGCTGTGAACTCGATTTTGCGTTATAAATCGGGTTTGCGGCATTTTTTTTGGGCTCTTCAATTATTGATTCTCCGCATTTTCTGCAGGTTAAAGCTTCGGGTAAATTCGCAGCTCCGCATTTTTCACATATTCTCAACAATATTTTGCCGCAACCGGAGCACTTTTCTGCATTTATTGGATTATATTTGCCGCAATCTGTACATAATGCCCCAATCTTCGTACCGCAAATACTGCATTTTAATGATTCATCTTTGATTTCATTTTTGCATCTGGGACAAAGCATTCCGGCCACTAATCCTTTACTATGAATACAAAATCTTTCAATATATCAAGAACTTGTTCATCGTCCAAGTCGAGTTCCGAAGCTATTTCATCAACGGATAACTTGTCCTGATATTTAAGTTTATAAATTTTAAACACATCGATATCGGAATGCTTAGACTGTATATCGTTAATTTGTTGTTCAATTTCTTCAGAATCAATTTCTGGCTGTTTTGGTGTATAAGCAAAACAATCATAAGAAGGAAGTTTTTTTTCGCTTGCATTTTCTTCGTCTTCGGATTCTTCCGGTTCTTCTAAAACTTCAATTTCTTCTTCTGTTACAAAATCATCCAATTCTGAAACTTCTTCCAAATCAACAGTTTCATTTTCTTCAAGCGTTGATAAATCATCGCTTTCTGCTGATTCATCAACAACTTCAACTTCCTCCGGTAAATCGGTTTCAATACCTGAAAGTTCATCTTCGGGTTCAGAAATGTCAAGCTCAAACTCTTTCTCTTCTTCTGAGGGAGCTAAGGATTCTTCTTCAAGTTCAAATGATTCCTCTTGAGGTAATTCTTCTTCTTCCTCTGCAGGAGCCAAAGGTTCTTCTTCAACTTCAAGATCTTCCTCTTCAGCAAGGGTTTCTTCGCCCAAATCGGTGTCAACATCGGGCATTTCTTCTTCAAAGGTTAAAATGTCTTCTTCTGCAGGGATACCGTTTATCATTTTATCAACAAGGGATTTGTCAACGTCCGGAGCTTGTATTTCCGGCTCGGATTCTAATTTTTCCTCAGTTTTTTCAGAGATTAAATCCGTTTCTTCTGTTTCGGTTTCATCTAATTCATCATAATCTTCGGATATTTCTTCAAAAACTTCTTCATCAGAAGGTTCAGATGCTATTTCTTCAAAAACATCTTCTGACGTATCAAAACTTTGTTCATGTTCTTTTAAATCAGTAAGATTTGATTCTGGTTCAATTTCATGTGCTAAATTCGTAATGGTAGGTAGAACATTTGCGCTTGTACGAGTTGTTTTTACTCCCATACGACGAGAAACTGTTATTACAGAGGTCGCAACTATTTTATTCAAGTATGATGATATAACGCTTTCATTCGAAACTGTGTTTAAAACTACTTCTGCGTGTTCATATACATCAGCGACAATATCATCAAGAATGTCTTCGCATCCCGGATATTTTCTGTTTGCTTTAATTAGTGTAACAATTAAATCATGATATCTTTCCATAATCTTACTTTCTTATTATAACTTAATTACAAGAACAGGATTCCCCTGAAGGTTGTCAAATACATTCATATTTACGTTCATATTCATTCCGAGCACTTTTTTCAAAGTGGCTTGTACAAGTTCATCAACGTTTTTAACCCCACTGGATTGAATTATTTTACCTACATTGAACTTATGATTATCTTTGTTGTATTCCAATTCTACGGTAATCTTATTCGTAATGGGCGGCGTGCTCAACAGTAAAAATTCTGTTTTAAGGTTCAATTGCAATACTTTTCCTATTTTTACAAAATACCTTTTGGCCGTCGCATTGTTTGCGTAACTAACAGGAACTTCCCAGTTTACTGTTAAATTTGAAATTTCAATTGAGGCACTTAAATTCTGTTCGATTTCAGGGATTTCAACTGAAACTGCCTCATTTGCAGGTGAAGCTGCTGGTTGAAGTTTTTCTACAGTTTCATTCGGCATTGCTGTACCTTGTTGTTCTGTCATATCGGCTCGTGGTGTTGGTTTTTCAACATTTGCAATTGGCAGTTCTGGTTTATTGCCTAAGTTGCCGGAATTTGCTATGTATTTTGTGTAACCATAATAACCCAATGCACCCATAACAACCAAAACCCCAAGAATCGGCATTATGCTTGATTTTTTCTTCGGTGTTTCAACCGGCATTTCTTCTTGCTCACCGTTAAATAAATCGTCTATTCGTTCTTGATGATTATCTTCCGATTCTTCTACAGGTGCTTCTATTCCTTCTTCAATTGCTGTGCTTTCAGGTAATTCTTCCTCTGCACCTGCCTCTATATCTCTCATGCTAGGCATTATTTCTGTACTGTAGTCAAACTGAGCAAGTTCATCATACTCACCATCTTCTGTTTTGGAGTCTTCGTTAACGACCTCTTCATAATATGGTTCGGATTCGTCATATTCAAATTCTGATACAGTTTCATCGTTCGCTTCTTCAACTTCTTCTGTTGGCAAGGAGGTTTCTTCTTCAGTCAAAACTTCTTCCGACTCAGTTTCTTCGGACGCTTCGTTTTCTAAAAACTCTTCCTGCCCAATACTAAGTTCTTCTTCATCGGATTCAGGTATCACTTCCTCAATTTGTTCTTCTTCATCCTGTTGGGTAATTTCACTAGCAGCTTCCTCATTTAAGGAGAAATCTTCAATGGCTTCAGCCATTAAATCATTAGCTGAATAATTATCTTCTGCAAGGGATTGCAGCTCTTCAGGTTCAGCATCGTCAATTGTATCCAAAGAGATCACTTCGTCATCGTCAAGCGGCTGAATCATTTCAGTTTCAGCTTGTTCCATTAAATCCTCAGGTTCTTCTAAAATGTCCAAATCACCTGTTTCTCCAAGCAAATCATCCCGTGGATCAATATTTTCAGTTTCTTGTTTCTGTGTTGTACCAATATTTAGTGAACTATAGATGGAATGTGCTTTAGCAGCATCAAGGAAGTATTCTCTTGCTGCTTTTGATTCAAGGAGAGCTTTATAAAATTCTTTAACATTATCCAATTTATCATCGAGATAATCATATACATCTTTTTCAAATTTGGTTTCAAAACCGTTATCTTCAACAAAAGACGCCCGTGCTTCTAAATCATACATCGATTTTAAAGAATCTTCGTCAACTAAATAGTAACCTTCGACTTCTTCCGATTTATCAATATCTTCAGGGAAAACGAAACCTGCAATTATACCCGAGTTCAGATTTTCATCCGGCTTTATAAACATATAGGCCAACGGTAAGATATCTAAATCAAAATGTGATTTTGGAACGTAAAGTTCGCCGTCATTGAAGTATATTCTGGCATCCACATAATTGCCTTTGATATAGAAGTCAGAAATATCTATATTGTTTAAAACCTGTGCTGCGTTATGGATTCCGGAATCTGCATCGGCTTCGTAATCTTCAAGACATTTTTGAGCAATTACGGAAGCAAGAACATTTGCTACTGCGCGATTTCTTTTCCCGCTGACTACATTGTTGCAAACCCCTTGAACGAACTCCATATCTTCCGGTTCTAATAAAAAATTATCATTATTCACGGACATACTCTCCCTAGCTTCTC
>CAJOOA010000012.1 GCA_905236055.1 Candidatus Gastranaerophilales bacterium
AGAATCTACACCGGATTATTTGAGCAGTTGGACAGAATTAGTTATTTTGACCCTACGGTTAGTAGCAGCTTAAGTGTTGCGGATGCAATCAAGCTTTGTGAAGACAATTTAGATGCTATTAACAGAATGTTTGGGAAATATGGACTCGAATTATATGGCAATTTGCATGATAGTTTCGGTAAAAAAGGAGTTACTGTTACTAGCAGATTAAAAGAGACCGGATATGTATGTGATAAGCTTACTTGGGGCGAGTGCGTGCGTGATTATATCGGCTGGAACCAGAAAGGTAAAATTGACGATCTGGCAGAAAGATTTGGCAAGATGGCGCCTTTATATCTTGATGAGCTCAACTACGTTTCAACAGATTTAGATCCTTTATATGAAAATTATGTGGTAACAAAACCTGATGTTGCCAACGTAGAAAAAGGCAGTATCCGCATGCGTGCATTTCGAAAAGTGAACAATATAGAGTAAAGTTAAATTATCCAGCAAATAAACAGATAAATTATGTAAACCAAAAACGGGGCATGCAACAATTACATACCCCGTTTTTAAAAATTTTATAACAAATTATTATGTTTCATCATCATGCAGATATGCTTCACCCAAGGAAATTCCTTGTTTTTGAGGTGTCGGGTTTGAGTTTGAAGTCACGTATTGGGTAACGACTTTTTCAAGATATGGTCCGGGCATCCCTTCATCTTCAAGGTCTTTTGCTAAATTCGCATTATTACCCAAATCAAAATGCGAAACTACATCAACTGTATTTGTAAATTTTTCAAGTTGCTCTTTTGTGCATCCTTCAAAAAGATTTAACCGCTCTTTGTCTTTTGAGGCAACAACTCTGTGTCTCCCCAAATTGGCTATTAACGGGTATTGGGGATTTCCTATGGTTAGACCTTTATCATCCGGTAATGACTTAGCTTTTGCTATTGCATTCAATACGTCACTGTCTATTGCATTAACAATAAAATGTTGTGAGTTTGTGAAAACAACTTTTGCGACTTCTATAAAATGTTCATAGTAGTTATTAATACGACGATTTGCTTTTTCCACTTGTACGCTATAGCCAATGCATTCACTTGATACGCGGGAAATATCTCTTGCATTAGCAGTTATGGTCTTACCTGTTGGGCCCACCAATTTTACATAACCTTTGTGAGAAATTTGGTTTTGATTAGTAACATGATTCACTTTCATTTTTTCTGTTTCCTCCTTTTTATGCTAGTAACATGATTCACTTTCATTTTTTCTGTTTCCTCCTTTTTATGCTATAAATAATTATTCTTTTTAATTCTTATTTTTCACCTTCGTTCCAATATAATAATAGGTTTAATTTATCACCAAGCCCATTATTATCATTTTTATATAAATCAAAGCGGTCGCTCAAATAAAATGCTATAGAAGGACTCTTGGCAGGAATTTTACTGTCAACAGAAACAACACCCATTG
Source organism: Candidatus Gastranaerophilales bacterium (assembly GCA_905236055.1). Taxonomy (GTDB): domain Bacteria; phylum Cyanobacteriota; class Vampirovibrionia; order Gastranaerophilales; family Gastranaerophilaceae; genus CAG-196. Next base: position 1,453 of record CAJOOA010000012.1, read on the forward strand.
GTTTTGTATCAATTTCACCAAGCTCCCATTCGTTGAAACCGCCTTTATTACTTTCAGCAAGAGCATATATTTTACGTTTACCGCTCCAATGTGAAGTCATATCTGATTTGATATCAACTTCTGCTGACTGTACTTTGTTCTTTATTATATCTACAACTTCTTTAAATATATCGCATTCATTGTAGTATTTACGGCATCTTAAATCCATATTGACTTTTGCGCAAAACGCGGGTTGTGAGCTGTAGGGCGTTACTTTATTAATCATTCTAATTTCCCTTTCGATATGATATAAAACGCCTAAAAATAATTTTTGCTAGTTGGCAAAAAGTTTTTTAAATTTTAAAGCAGAGTATTAATTTCGTATTTAATGTTCTCTCTTGCTTGTTGCTCGTATTTTTCCCGATAATATGGAGTATTGTATATTTTATCCTTATTAATAAATGCCTCTAATACTTTTATTCTGGCAGGATTATAAATTTTATCCGGATAATTGGCATATTGTTGTCTTATAGCACCGGAATATTGCTTATATTCGGCAGGGGATTTCCCTAATATTTCTGTATCAATATCTTGCATAAGTTGTTGCTCAAAATTTAAATTTTGTTTTTGAGAATAATCGGTAGCAAGGATGAGATTTTCAACATACGAAGAATCATAGTTCGGTGATATTCTATGTAAAAATTCATTAGCCATATATGCGCTTTTCTTTACATCATCGGCTTCACCGTTTATGTAATCATGCATAAGGATAGCAAATCGTAACTCATCTGTATTTTTAACCATAAAAGCTTGATTACTTTCAAGAATAAATTTATCAAAACTTTCAAGCATATTCTTTATATGTTTAAGCCCATGGTATCCACGCTCCGGTCTGGCATAGCTTGTATAGATTTCCTCCGAAACGTATTTTGCATTAGTATTACTAAAGCCAAGCCGTTTTAATATATTTTCGATATTAAGTGTTTGCGCCTTCCCTCGTAATGCCGAGCCAGTGTGATTGCATACTTTGATATAACTGTTGTTTGCGGATATGGATAAAATTTTCATTAAGAGTTCCCCAAGTAAAGATATGCTAGCATAATTTTATTTTGGTAGTCAATTTTAAGGGATAAAAATAAGCAAAAAATTTTTTTATATGTTTTAATATAGATATGAAGGTTGGTAAAATACAAGGAATAGAATTTAAGAGTAATTTCGCATCAAGCGTAGCACCGAAGCGTGAATTTATTGATAAATTCACTGATGCTGTTATGAATCCCCGTGACGTTAATGACTGTGTGGCAGTACCGAGGGGAATTTTTAAAGCGTATCTGCTAATTATGTCCGGCTCGGCATTACTAACGCTATCAAGTCTTATAAAAGGTAATAAAGGGCTTGGTAAAACCGTAAAAACCTCAATGGTAGTTGCAGGATGGGTTTTAAACACTCTAAGTGCTTTATTTTTTGCAAAGCCGTTTGCATTTAAAAATTTAAGCCCGACAGTAAAACGTGAAGATTTAAAATAGAATTACATGCCTGAAGATACGGCAATTCCTTCCATAACGTTGTAAAAATCTTCTTTGGGTAAAGTAGACATTGTTTTCATGGCATAAGAAAGCACACTTACTTTGTCATACCAACGGCGTGAATTAGAGATTTTATATAGCCCCAGAACTCTGTCGATGCCCAAGCTTACGTCTGAATTCTCATCATCTTCGTCATCGTTATGAAGTTCTTTTATTTGTCTAACAACAGCTGTTAAATCTTTGGATAAAGCTCTTCTTTTTGATTCATCCATGTCTTTCAGAACTTCCAACGCTCTTTGTGTATTTTCATCTGAATCATACCAACGCCTGTCGTATATCATTGTTTCCCCCAAGCAAATGTACCCTAATTACAATATGATTATATTAGAACGTTATAAAAATGAAATCGTCTGTTTGGTCGAAGTCTAATTTGAATATTAAAAAAAACCGCCAATTTGACTTAGCGGCTAAAGATAAGGAAAAAGGAAAAAGGTTTTTTGAAAACTTTGTTTAATATAATATCTTTTTTTTGTATATTTAATTGTAAACTGTTACTCTTTTATCCTGACTGGTCAAATGCTCGATTAATGTTATCATTTCTTGCTTGTTTTGATGTCTCAATCGCTTTTTCGCATGCCTGTTTTTCTGTTTCTAGTTTCTTTAATTCCATATCATATCTATTATCTTTGACTTTGATTTTATTCAATTCATATTGATATTCTGTTTCAGCTTTTTTTGCAGCTTCTTCGTCTGAAACTTCTTGCATATTATTATCAGCACTTGCAATAGTGGTTAGCTCCCAACCTTTATCTTTTTCAAGATCTAATGTGTAGATATGAACCCTTCCAGAAGTTACCATTGCATTAAACCAATCAATTCCTTCTTGTCCGGATGTATACATACTATCAATTTCTTCGCAGCCACCTGCTTCTGTAATTTGTTCCCAGAGTTCTTCATAATATAAGAATTGAGTCCTCATATAGCTCCAATTCATGTTATCGCTAAATTCGTCCGGAATATTTGTAGGTATTTCAGTCGGATCACCGGGTGCCTCATTTTTTGGCATATTCATTGCATTTAATATTTCTTGAGGGTATTTATATAGCTGGCTTCTAAATTCCGCTAATAATTTTTTACGCTCAGATATACTTGCACCGTTTCTTGATGCATCTAACAAATTCTCATAAGCCACGTTCAGAGGATCATTACCGCCTTGCTCGTAATGTGCGCAAAATACTAAATATTCAGCTTCAGACATGTACAAATCCGTACCAAAACCAGCAGGAGGTGAGCCGGCAGGCAAGGTTAAAGGAAAATCTGCATTTTCGATACCATAGTTTACGTTGCTTTCAATTCCAATAAACTTGTGACCATCTGTTGTACAACTTCCCCAAGGACCTAATGTATCCCAACCGAATTGTTCATCATATCCCATAGCCGCCCAGGCAAATGTATATTTGTCATGTCTATTTTGATTATAAATTTCTTTTATTTCAGGTGTAACAATTACCCTGCCATTTTGACTATTTACTAATGAATATTGGGTACAGTTAAGTGGCTGGAATCCGCAAACTGTATCAAAACAGGCATCAATGTAGGAAACGCCACCCGTAGCTGCATTTTTTCTCCCTATCTGAATTTTGGTTGCATCCATTGCGTCACAATATTTCTTGTAAGCTTCATCTTGATCAAGGGCAAGGTCAAGCTTATAACGCTCAATGTTTTGAGCTTTAAGCGTCAAATCATGCATTCTGGTGGTTAACCCTAATAAAGTAGCTTGTGATGCCGCCATTCCCATAATTGAATAGTCCTTTTTTAATTTTCCTTAGTATGTTTAACGGCATATTTTCAGAAAACTTTAGGGTTTGAGGTAGAATTGTTACAAAATTTAACATTTATGTTAGTATACAAATGCTTTCATTTTTGTAATTATGCAGGACGAATTGGAAGCGCAATCTCTGTCTATTAATCTTGCGAATTTGCAATTCCCTCTATAAAGCATTATGTATGGAATTTTTGGCAAAATTGTATATTTTTCCATATAACTTTGTGCATCTTTGGAAGATATATTTAATTCAACAAAATTGTATGTATCTTTGAGAGTTAGTTGAGTGTTTCTAAACTGTTTTAAAATGTTGACATTGTTAGTTGCCCAATCTGAATATACCAAAACAGCCATTGGAGTATTGCCGTTCTGTGAATATGCCTCATCAAACTTAATAGCAGCGTATGATTGAGGTATAAACATTAACAGCAAAAGGGTTATTATAAATTTTTTCATTCATTTCTCCTTATATTTCCGATGAGGATAATATGTCCATTTCTTCCGCTGATGCATAGGCAGAATGGCATCCGCAGTCACAATAAATTACTTCACCTGTTGTTCCGCTAGAGAGATCAGACGCAAGATATAAGCCGGCTCTACCTACATCTTCAAGAGAAACATTTTTCTTTAAGGGCGCTCTTAAAACTGCAGCTTTCAGCATTTTCGAGAAACCGCTAATTCCCATTGAAGCCAATGTCTTAACCGGACCTGATGACAGGCAGTTTACACGTATGCCTTTTTTGCCCAAGTCTACAGCAAGGAATCTCATGGTGGATTCTAATGCTGCTTTTGCTACGCCCATAACGTTGTAGCTTGGAACTGAAAGAATTGAACCTAAGTATGTAAGGGCAAATATTGAACTACCCTCATTCATTATTGGTTCAGCATATTTTGATACGGTTACAAGTGAATAGGCACTTACGCCCATTGCTATTTCCCACGCTTCTTTTGTTGTATCAACGAATCTGCCCATTAAAGCTTCTTTTGGAGCGAATGCGACAGCGTGCACTACAAAGTCAAGTTTGCCGTAGATTTTTTCGCATTCTTTAAATACTGCAGCCACCTCGTTTTCTTTTGTAACGTCACAGCTCATTATAATCTTTGCGTTCATTCCTTCAGCGATTGGTTTAACCCGTTTTTCCATTGCCTCACCTGCATATGTAAAAGCAATTTCAGCTCCTTCTTTATATAACTGTTCTGCAATTCCGTAAGCTATACCATGCGTATTAGAAACGCCAAATATTACACCTTTTTTTCCGGTCATTATTCCCATAAATAAAACTCCTCATTTTTATGATATTTACGAATTGATAGTAACAAAAAAAAGGCCGTTTTGCAAATTTTAATACAACATTTAGTCGATTATACCTAAATAAATTGCACAGTTCTTGTATTTGGTGTAAAATGATTACAATAAAAGGAGAGATTATATGACAGAAGAAATTTTAAACTATGTTCCTACCGTTATAGAGCAATCTTCAAGAGGGGAAAAATCTTTTGATATCTTTTCCCGGCTTTTAAGAGAAAGAATTGTATTTTTGGGCACAGAAATTGATGATGATGTCGCTAATACGATAGTTGCTCAACTATTGCTTCTTGATAGTGAAAATCCGGAAAAAGATATTATGTTATACATAAATTCTCCGGGAGGAAGTGTAACGGCTGGCTTTGCAATATATGATACTATGCAGCATATAAGAGCTGATGTTCAAACAATTTGCCTTGGACAAGCTGCTTCAATGGGTGCGTTTTTACTTTCATCCGGTGCTAAGGGAAAGAGAATGGCACTTCCAAACTCCAGAATAATGATTCACCAACCACTAGGCGGTGCAAGAGGTCAGGCAACCGATATCGAACTTGAAGCTAAAGAAATTATGAGAATGAAAGAGCTTTTAATAAAGATAATGGCTGAAAATGCAGGTCAAGATTATGAAAAAGTAAAAGCTGACTGCGAACGCGATCACTATCTGTCTGCTCAGGAATCGGTAGAGTATGGCTTAATTGACAAAGTTATATCTTCTGCAGAAGTTTAAAAATTGAGACTGTATAATAAAAGAGGTGTCCAATAAGGCACCTCTTTTTGTTTTGCATTCATATTAGCTTCTGCCAAATAAGCGTTTCCAAAAACTTACTTCTTCATCAATAGCTTTTTTATTGGCATCTGTAGATTCTTTTATTTCTTTCTGCTTAGCTTCTAGAGCTTTCTTTTGTTCTTCCTGTTTCTTTTGTGCTTCTGCTTTTTGTGCAGCTCTTTTGGCTTGAACATTATCTATTTTGGTGTTTAATTCTTGTTCTTTTTGGTCCAATTTATTCAGCCCGCTATTTACTTTGCTTGTAAAATTTGACCATTCTGTCGTTGCCATAGCTGTGCTTGTAAATGTAATAAGTGCGAATATTGTAAGTATTTTTTTCATTTAATAGCTCCTTTCTTAATACCATAAATTACAGAATAATTTTATTCTGCAAAAATTGTTTTTTCAAGTATAATGTAAATATGAGTGCGGAGTTATTTGGTTTTGAAATAGACACGTTGAGATTTGAGGATGCCGTTAATAAGGCCATTTATTTTATTGAAAATGAACAATTGGCTCAAGTTATAACAATTAATCCCGAAATGTTTACTGAAGCCGAAAAAAACTGTGATTTCACTAATATTGTGAAAACTGCAGAGATGATTATCCCTGATGGGATTGGGGTTAAAATTGCACTCAAAATCAACGGTATAAATTCGGAGAGAATTCCCGGGATTGATTTTGCAAAGAAACTCTTGGAAGTATCGGCTAAAAATAATTGGAAAGTGGCTATTATTGGTGCAAAAGAAGAAGTTATCCAAAAAACGGCAGAGAATTTAAAAAAGGAACTACCATCTATCAGTTTGGTTTATCTGCACAACGGATATTTTGATAATGATGACGATATCTATTCTGATTTAAAAAATGCGGATGCAGATTTGATACTCGTTGCCATGGGTTCCCCGAGACAGGAGATTTTGATACATAATGCCAAAAAAGTTTTGAATAAAGGTTTAATGGTTGGTATAGGAGGAAGTCTTGATGTTTGGTCCGGAACTGTTAAACGTGCACCGGGAATTTTTCAAAAGACCGGTACTGAGTGGTTATATAGAACTATTACTCAACCTGAAAGGTTTAAAAGGATTTTTCCTGCATTACCTTTATTTATAATTAAAGCTTTCAAATACAAATTTTTTAAATAGGAGTTTTATTATGCTGACTGATTCTGAAATTGAAAATTTAAAGAAATATGCAATAAAAGCAAGAAGAAATATCATAAAGATGATTCATAATGCAAAATCAGGGCATCCGGGCGGTTCTCTTTCAGGCGCTGATATTCTAACTGTGCTTTACGAAAAGTGCTTAAATATTCCATCAAACTGGGATAAATCGTCTGATTTTGACAAGCGGGACAGATTTATATTATCAAAAGGACACGCATCTCCATTGTTGTATGCTGTACTTTCAAATCATGGTTTAATTGATGAAAAAGAATTAATGACATTTAGAAAAGCAGATTCGAAACTTCAGGGGCATCCATCAAGAGGTTATATAGCTGGAGTAGAGGCAACAACCGGTTCGCTTGGGCAAGGTCTTTCCACTGCATGCGGAATCGCAATAGGATTAAAGCTGGATAAAAATCCGGCTAACGTAGTAGTTTACCTTGGAGATGGTGAATTGCAGGAGGGCTCTTGTTGGGAGGCATTTATGCAAGGTGCGCACAGGAATTTAAACAACTTGATTGCAATTATTGACAGAAATCGTCTACAGATAGACGGTAATACAGAAGCGGTTATGGCGCTGGGTAATGTAGCGGAAAAAATCAGAAGTTTTGGATGGGAAGCTGTTGAAATAAATGGGCATGATTACAATGAGATATATGAAGCGGTAGAAAATGCAAAGAAATCTGATAAACCGTTTGCAATAATAGCAAACACTATCAAAGGTAAAGGTGTTTCTTTCATGGAAAACCAGGCAGGTTGGCACGGCAAAGCTCCAAACGATGAACAGTTAGAACAGGCATTGGCAGAATTGATATAAGGAGGAATATATGACTAAAACTTGTCCATTTGGAAACAGTAGAAATTGTGATAGTACTTGTCCTCTATATATTAGTCCAAGTGATTTGAACGAATTTGTGACCGCAAGACTTGGCTCGATAGGTGTAATAGGTCGTAATGAAGGTGAGTGCTCTTTACGTATGATTGCACTAAGTCAAAGCAGAATGATTTTTGAAAATACAAATACAAGGGGGTAAATTAACCTTATTATTTTTTCAAACTTGCATGTTTTTAGTGTAACGATTTTGTTACATTTGCAAGATATGCTAGCAAATATTTTCTTTATGCGTTTTATAATGTCATATGTTAAGGAGGATGTTATGAACGTATTACCAATCAGCAATTATAGTGACACTATGGGGTTTAAAGGCGGGGTTTCAACAAGAGTTTTGAGAAAAGCTATTTTAAAAACCACCCCTAATATTGAAAAACCGGTGGCCGTGATGGCAGGTACTGCATTGGCAGGGCTTGGAGTTTCTGCAGCAAGCAATACCGATAATTTCAAAATAAGAAACATATCCGACAATGAATTTCAAAATAAAAAATACAAAATTATAAGAAATGAAGAAACTTTTGACTCATTTTGTACAGTTAATGACAGAAGATTAAATAAATGGAATGTTCAGTTATTGGATTATATGCTCAAACATCCCGAAGAGTATAAAGAAAATCGTGAAGAAATAGTTGAGGGTATTGCAGGGTTATATGAGCTCAATAATAAAAATTCCGCGAATGTTGTTTTAAAAATGTTAAAAATGCCTTGGCTTTTTAAAAGTGAATCTATGCAATTTGCTGTAGATGGTGTCAGTTATAGATCATCTGATGAAAAGGTTGCTAACATTAAAATGAAAATTCTTGATATGCTTGATAAATCTGATAAAGACTTTACTTCAATGCAGATGATTAACCTAAAATTTTTACTTAGTTACGCCAGTACAGAGGATGCTTTAAAAGTGGCTGAGAAACTTATTGAAAAGCCGCAAATACTCAAGGCACACGGTATTTCAGAAAATGCATTCGAGTATTTTATAAATGATAAAAAATATGCTGAAATAAAACTTGAAATAATTGATAAACTAAATTCAAATCCGGAGTTACTGGAAAGCGAAGGTTTTCTGGATCATGCGCATGGGTTTATTAATAACGTAACAGATGAAATAACAAAGGAATTTGCATTAAAAGTGCTGGATAATCCTATTTTGTTTAAATCGATATCTTTTTCAAAGGCAATAACTAATATATTGTACGAATATCCTAAGTCAGACCATGATAATGCTCAAAAAATACGTGAAATTATGAACAAAATCTTAGATGCGGCAATTAAAAGACCTGAATTATTTGAAAATGAAAAATTCTCGAATGAGTTAGGTGCATTGATATTTGTCCAAAAAAATGGCGATTGGATAATGGGTGGCGAAGTCCCGATTGAAGTAGGTAAACGTAACCTGTTTTTAATCGAACACGGATATTATGATTAGAAAAAATGACGGATTTTATTCCGTCATTTTTTTGTTTAATATCTGTATTTAATAAGTGTAATTATTGCTTGAAGTCCATCTTTCCAATTTATTTTTTTACCCTCATTTACTCTTCTTGCGTTGTATGTAATTGGAAGTTCTGCGAAGCGAACTTTTTTGCGCAGAATTTTGGCGGTAATTTCCGGTTCAAAATCGAACCGATTAGATTTAATTTCAATACTTTTAATAATTTCGGATTTAAATGCTTTATAACATGTTTCCATGTCAGTTAAGGTGGTTCTGTATAATATTTGGGTTATTAATGTCAGAGTTTTATTTGCAATAAAGCTTAAGAATAAAAATTTACCCTTATTTTGATTTCCTAAGAATCTGGAACCATAAACGACATCGGCTTTATCTACTTTGATAAGTTTAACAAGCGGAACGTAATCTGCAGGATTATATTCCAAATCAGCATCTTGTATGATTATAATATCACCGGTTGCTTCTTTAATTCCGTCCCTGAGGGCTGCACCTTTACCCATATTTTTTTCGTGATATATAACTTTGTAAGGAAGTTCTTTATATAAATCTTTAGTTCCGTCTGTTGAAAAGTCATCAATAAGAATAATTTCTTTCTCAAGTTCAAAATTAATATTTTCAACTCTTTTTATTAGTTCTAATAAAGATTTTTTTTCATTATAAACCGGTATAAGTACACTGATTTTTCTTGGAACGAATTCTGCCATATTATCTTCTTGCATTGCTCTTTCTTCCATTTTTTAGCTTGTCCATTTGCCCCTTTTGTTATATTATATAATAAAGAGTTTATTATGCAGAGAGAAGGTTTAATGACGCTGGAGAACTTTATATATGAGTCTACGGATGAAATCATAAACGGTTCTTTTGATGAAGCAAAAGCACGTATTGTGAAGCACAAGGAATTATATCAGGATGATTCTGCTATCTGTTTTAGTCTTCTTGCATTAGGATCTTTTATCCAAAAAAGATATAAAGAGTACTATCAATTTATGAACGATGCACAATTTCTCGTTGAGCGTTCAGGAGATTGTCTTACACAAATTTTGCATGAATTGGTGATGGGTTACGTAAACTTTATTGAAAAAAACAGCTCATTATACTCAATAAACTATAACAAGGCGCGAAAGTTGGCGGTTAGGACCCAAAAAACATTATTTTTTGAAAAGGTTGCATCCACATTGAAATGTCCGCCTATTACGCATTTAAGTACACATGCACAAGTTAATGATCCTTTAATAGCACTTGTGAAAATCGGTCAAGCTGTTGCAGCTGAAAAAGACATAAATGTTCTTATAAAAACAATAGCCGAAGAAACAAAAATTGCGCTTAATGCAGACAGATGTACAGTTTATTTATATGACCAGGAACACAATGAGTTATATTCAAAAGTTGCGACAGGATTGGATGATGTAAAAGAACTTAGAATACCGGCTGATAAAGGGTTAGCAGGACATGTCGTTCAAACAGGAGAGACAATTAATATAAAAGATGCCTACAAAGATTATCGATTCAATCCTGAGGTTGATAAAAAAACCGGCTACAGAACCAAAACTATACTCTGTATGCCTATTAAAAACTTTAATCAGGAAATAATCGGTGTTTTTCAGGTGCTCAATAAATTTGATGAAACGTTTACAATTGATGACGAAGATTTACTTGTCGCAATAGCTTCAAGCGCCGGTATATCGCTGGAAAACGCTCAATTGTTTGAAAAACAGCGTAAAATGTTGGAAGAACAGAGATTGATTTTTGACAGTTTTATTGAAACACTGGCCTCCTCTATAGATGCTCGAGATAAAATTACTTCAGGTCATTCTACGAGAGTAAAAATGTATGCAGCTCTTATTGCCCAAGAGTTCGGATTGGAGAAAAAGGACATTTATATACTTGAAAAAGCCGCAGCACTGCATGATATAGGAAAAATTGGTATAAGGGATTCGGTTCTTCAAAAAGAGGGTAAACTTACAAAAGAAGAGTATGAGCACATACAAGAGCATGTTGAAATAACACATAAAATTTTACAAAAAATATATATGTCTGAAGACTTTAAGCAGATAGGCGAAATTGCTTGTTCTCACCATGAAAAATATGATGGTACAGGATATTACAGAGGACTCAAAGGTGAAGAAATTCCGTTTGGTGGCAGAATACTTGCTGTTTCCGATGTATTTGATGCCATAACATCAAAAAGACATTACCGTGATAAAATGCCGATAGAAAAAGTTATTGATATTATTATGAAGGGCTCAGGTACTCATTTTGATCCGCTTGTTGTTGACAAGTTTTTAGCAATTAAACTCGATAAGATTGTTACGGTATTTTTAACTGAAAATACAGACCTTGTACTTACGGATGAAGATAAGGAAATAATTCAGAAATATAATTTACTTGACTTATATTACTCAATAGTAAATAATTGCAGTAATATGCTGTTAAAAGTGTTTAATAGGTATTATGTAGGGACAGATTTAGAGCATGAATAGAAATTTTATTATATTTGTAATAATGTTGTTGTTTTCCAATGCTGCATTGGCTCTTCCGATAAATGTTGAACAAAAAACAATAAATCTAAAAGCAGAGAGCAATGTTGTAAATCTGGATATGGTAATAAAAGACGATTTTATAAAGGCAAAATATGCCTCTGCAGAGAATAGATTTACACAAGGGAATATAAAAGCTGCTCATGATGACTTCGCGGATTTAGTATCAAGGGCTGCACACGATGATTATGTATTTTTGGCTTATGCCATAAAGATGGCGGAATTTGGTTTCTTCGATTTAACAGAAGATCTTATAGCCAGGTTGGATAACAATATATACACAAAAAATTATGTAAAAGATTTGAGGAAGTTTTATTATCCGACCGGAATGGTAAAACCTGAGGATATTTTGTACCTTACCGATGCTTATGCAGGAATTGTATATAATAATCTTGCAATGGAAACAACATCCGAGCTATTGAACAGTAATCGTTTGGCTGAAAGTGACTATAAAAATTACCTAATTGCGCTAGGTTATTTTAAGTCCAATGACTTAGAAAAAGCTTTAAAATATATCAATTATGCGATTAATGAAAATGATATCAATGTTAATTATAAGATATTAAAAGCTAAAATTTTGGCAGATTCTGATAAACCAAAACAGGCACTAAGAGTCTTGGGTAAAGTTAAAAAAACAGAATTCTTAACTGTTGATTTTCAAAATAAAATAAAAGCCGCAGAAGAGTATGTACTTTATAAATTGGCAAAAGACGAGCCATTAAAAGATTACCACTTAGCATATTATTATAATTTGCAGGACAAAAATACGCTTGCTATGAAGGTTTTACAATCAACAATTTTGCAGGCAAAAGGTTATTCATCACAAATCTTTGGTTTAATGGCAAAAATCTATTATGAAAATGATGAGCTTTTTAAGGCCCAAGAATTTGCACAAAGAGCATATAAGGAAAATAGCAAAAATTATATGGCAGCAATTACTCTAGCTGACACATATTATGATGACAGAAAGTTTGAAGAGGCCTTAAAGTACTACAAAATAGCGAAAAAACAATCTAAAGATATCACACCATTTGTTGGAATGGCAAAATCATATTTAGAATTGGGGCAGATCAAAAAAACTGAAAATATTTATAATAAGTTGTTAAAACATTCAAATAATAACGAAGATGTTATTATAAATGCATTGCGAGTATTCCCTCAAAAGGTATATGAATATTTGCCTGTAGTTGCTTCCGTTGATATTATGAATAATGATGTTTGGTTAACCTTAACCAATGTTGCAATAAAAGATAAAAATTATAAAATGGCAGAAACCTACTTAAATAATTCTTATTATATTGACGGTAATAATTTTAAATATTATTATTATTTAAGCCAGCTTTTGCAGGCAGAAGGCGAATTAGAAAAATCAAATCTGTCATTAGTAAGGTGCTCGACGCTTAATTCTGCTTATGAGCATGATATAAACAATAATGTAACCAGGAAAACGTATCCAAGGCAAAGTGTGTATGAAAAGTAATATCTTAATAGTAGAAGATCATGAGTTAACTCGTTTCGGATTAAAAACGGCATTCGAAAATTGTGAGTATACGGGTGAAATTTTTGAAGCAGAGTCTGCTGAAACTGCTATTGATATTATAAAAAGCAATCATATAAATCTTGTAATAATGGATTTGGGTTTGCCAGGTATAAACGGCATTGATGCGACTTTCGAAATTAAAAAAATTAACAGTGAAATAAGAGTTGTAATTTTAACATCTCATAATGATGTACAGGAAGTTTTGAGTTCCCTTAAAGCCGGAGCGAACGCTTATTGTTCAAAAGAAATTAATCCAAAACGACTGGTAGAAGTTGTTCAATCCGTTCTTGACGGCGCTTCTTGGTTTGATCCGAGCATATCACATATTGTGCTTGAAGCTGCGGCGAAATCACAACAAACAGAAGTATATCAGCCCAAAAAGGATTACGGTTTAACAGCACGAGAGGCCCAAATACTGAAATTGATTACAGAAGGGTACAGCAATAATGAAATTGCAAATCAATTGTTTGTAAGTATAAATACAACAAAAGCGCATGTGGCAAGTATATTGCAGAAATTAGAAGTTGATGACAGATTACAAGCTGCTCTAAAAGCATTAAAAGAAAGATTGGTATAAAATGAACGGCATAGCTTCAATATTAGTAGTTGATGATAATCCTAAATTTTTAAAAGACGCATTACCTATGTATGGTTACGAAGTTGATGTAGCTTATGACGGGTTAGAAGCATTAAAAAAACTCATAGATGAAAACAACAATTACAATCTTGTTTTGCTTGACGTGATGATGCCGAATATGGATGGATGGGATACATTGAAGGCAATTCGCAAAAATAAAAAGACTGAGCATATACCTGTCATAATGATTACGGCTGTAAGTGAGGATCAAAAGGTAGTATCAGGGCTTAAAATAGGCGCTGATGATTATATAGTTAAACCATTTATCCTCCCAAATCTTCTGGCACGTATTGAGGCAGTTCTAAGGCGTGTAAATTGGCAGAATGAAAATAAAGAAAGACCCGAAAAATCATTAAATAAAGATATAAATATTGATGCACTTACACCCAAGGAAAAAGAAGTGTTGTCTTATGTTGCAAAAGGAGCGAGTAACCAAGAAATTGCAGATAAGCTATGCGTTCGTGATGTTACCGTAAAAACGCATCTAAACAGTATTTTTAAGAAGTTAAAGGTATCTAACAGAACTCAAGCGGTTTTGCTTGCAATGCAAATAGATTTAATAAATTAGGAGATAATTATGTCTGACAAAGAAGAATTTTTAAATTTGTTAATAAACGATGTTGAAGCTTTTAATGAAGCGGTTAAAAAAAATGCTGTTGATTTAAGCGAATCGGATTTATCTAATCTGGTTTTAGAAGGTGCGGTTTTTCTTGATGTTGATTTAACTTCGTCTTCTTTTGCAGATTCACAGTTAACTGATGTTAAATTCGTGAATTGCGATTTAACTTCTGTAGACTTTACAAGATGTAAGCTTGTCGAATGTGTGTTCACGGAATCTGTTTTGAATGGAACAGACTTCAGCTATTCTACGTTAAATTATTGCGGCTTCCCTGATTCAGATTTGGCAGGTGCAATATTAATGGAATCGGACTTAACAAATTCTGATTTCTCAATGTCAGAAAATTTGAATGCAAGCAGGTTTGACGATACTACGATTTGGCCGGAAGGTGAATATTTACCGGAAGATTTTGATTCGAGCTATTCAGATGATCTTTCATCACTAAAAGATGATGATGATTATGAGCCATCTGATTATTAGTCAATTAACCCTTCTTCTGTGCGTTGTTGATTGAATCGGCTATTTTATCGAGAGTCTTAGTGAATTGGACTAATTCATTGAAGGAACTTCCTCCAAAGGAGCTCAAGTTAGAACCGCCATCGTAAAAATCAACGTGGCAAATGTATTTATTATCTTTATTTTTTGAAAATATCGTAAATACCGGATATTCTCGCTTAATAGGGGCTATTTTAAATCTGTCATATTCTTTGTTATTAAAAATTACATATCCGTTATCACCATAATAGTCTGAATATTTATCATCTATGTAACCATATTTATCATAAATCATTGGTTCAACATAATTATAGGAAGTTTTATTTATTGTAATTCCATAATATTTAAGATTTTCAACATCTTCTTTATTTTTAAACAAATTCTCAAGATCATCAGTTGGCAAATGATTCAAAATATCATCTTGCTCGAAGTTATACGTACTGCTAACCTTATCGATTAAATCCAACCGATGTCCATATTCAACTAATTTATCTGCTTCCTCAATAACTTTTACGCAATCCATTCCGTATTGGTATTCAGCATCGTCAATTTTTTGATGAGAAGAATCTATAAGCTCTGCACATTTTAATATAGCTTCGGGGGAATGTGTCCATACGTAATCCGGCCTAAATGCGAGAAAACCGATAATGGTCGCTACATTTACAGAATAAATGCTTTGCGTATCTTTATCTACCGGTTTAAGTTCTCTAAGCTCGTGTACTGTATCGTGGCTATGACTCCATATTTCTACTACATTATCATTATTTAAATTAATTCCGCAATTTTCTTCATCATAAAATAGCTCATAATTAGGATCCAAATATCTTGTATTTTTTATATCAAGAAAAAGATCATTACAATCATTTGCAATAATATCAACAAATTTCAACTTGTTAATACGAGCTTCATTTGCTTTAAGAAACTCTTTTAATTCCGGCTTTAATATTGCCTTAGTTTTTAAACCATTTTGGTATTTCAACCCATTAAAATTCGTATTATATGGCTGAGCATTTATACTATTTATTTTCACAAAAAATTTTTCCTTTATAACTCTTACTAATATAAAACTCAAAAATAAATTTTTTGCTAGTAAGTAGCAAAAAAAAATTTTACAAGTTTTATTATGAGAGTTAGATAAGATATCAACCAACCGAAAGGATTTTTGATGCATATAAATACGGTATCATATAAGTTTGCGTTTAAAGCTGAAGCCCCGCTTGTGCCGGCTGAAGACACTGTTAAAATAACAAAAGATTTGCCTTCGGAAGACCAGTTAATAAATTTATATCGCACGAATAAATGGTCATTTCAGGATATTACCGAAGTTTTACCTGAAATCATATCAAATAATTATGTAAAACTAGTTTCATATATTATAACCAGAGAAAAAAATAATTTGGAATATCACAAAGTAATGGATAAGAAACTTATAGATTTTATTGGATTGGCGACCACAGAAGAAATGAAGATATTATTGAGACTTGGCATGAGGAATGTAAACCATACGGAAGTCCAAGCTTATGATGCAAAAGTGATTGCAACAAAGCAATATATGACAGAGCCGGCACAAAACAAAATTGTAAAAAAAGAAGCTTCTCCTAAACCAAAAGAGACAAAACCAGTAAAAGCCGATTATTTTGATGCGTTTGAAGAAGTAACTGATAATAAATTGGTTGAAAATAATGTTGTAAAAAAGGAAGCAGAAGTTGCAAAAAATGTAATAAATACCGATGGACTTAAAGATTTTAAGCTTCTGCAATTAAATGAAAATGAGCCGAGTAAATTGGATGACATTATAGGTCAAGAGTCGGTTAAAAGTGAACTTTATGTAAATGTAATAGCACCGTTAAAAGATAATGAAATTTCTCAAAAATTGAAAGAAAACAATGTCGATTTACCTAACGGGATACTTTTCTTAGCAAATGATGGGGAATTGGCTATTATCAAGGCGCTCTCGGGCGAATCAGGGATGCCGGTTGTAAAGCTTGAAAACCCAAACGAGCTTCCTGCTATAACAAAAGCCGTAGAAAATCGATTTAAAAAGTCGGGTTTAAGAACAATTATATTGGCGCAGGGCTTCGATAAATGTTTCCCGGATACAAGTTTCAGCAATGTAGAAGCAAATATATTCAAGAATAATATTAAAGGCATAAAAAATAAAGGTGCATTATTTATTGCAACAACATCAGACAAATCAAAAATTAATTGTGACTTTATGCAATCCGGTATTATTGATAAAGTTTTAGAAATCAAGAAGCCGAATATCAATGACAGGACTGAGTTTGTTAAAAAATATTTTGATAATAAAGCAATATTTGTAGATTTGGCAAATGATGATGCCGTTGAGAAAATCGCTTCTCAAACGGATAATCTAACTTATTCAGATATAATACGAGTTCTTAACGAAACGGCAAGAACCGCAATGACAGAAAACAGAAAAGCCGATATTAATATATTTGAAGATCAGTTAAAGGATTTTAGCAAAGAAACCGGCAGGGTGCCAATTACTGCAGAAAATAAAACGGCTGCTTTTGATACGGAAAACTTTAAGAGAATACCTATTGAAAAAGGTGAATATATGAGTTTGGATGAGCTTGGGGGAATGCCTGAAGTTAAAGCCCGCTTAAAAGAATTATATGTTGAGCCAATGAAACATCTTGACGAATTAACGCCAATTTTCGGAGCTGATGCAATCCCTGATGGCGCAATATTTTACGGTGCACCCGGAAACGGTAAATCCTTAACGGCAAGAGTTCTTGCTCGCGAATTAGGACTTCCTTTCTATGAAACAAAACTTTCCGATTTTGGTACATCATTGGTTTACGAAAGCGGTAAAAGGTTTAAAGAATTTGCACAACAACTTGACCACAAATTCAAAGAAACCGGTGAACGCTCAGTATGGTTCTTAGATGAATTTGATAGTGTAGGCGGAGCAAGAGATGGCGCAGCACAGCACAATAAAGAACTAACCGATACACTGCTTCAAGAGCTGTCTAATCCTTCTAAACGAGGTTATATATTAATTGCAGCAACTAATAACCTGGATGATATAGACTTTGCACTTAAGCGCAGAGGCCGATTAGGTAATTGGCTAGAGTTTAAAAATCCGAATCAGGATGAAAGGATTGATACTATTGTAAAAAATCTTAATAAGCATGAATTTACCAAAGACTTCGCAAAAAATAAAACCCTTATTTTTGATATTGCAAAAGAACTTGACGGTTTTTCAATGTCATCAATTTCAAATATATTAAAAGATGCCAAGCGTGATTTTTATCTTAACAAGATAGATTTTGAAACAGCAGTTAAAAAAGCTTTGGATTCCAATCTCAAACGGGAAATGGGTGAGTTTTGCAATAAAGCAGGGCTAAAAGAACATGTGTATGGAGAATTTGATTATAAATCGCTTGATGAATTAGCCGGAATGAAAGATACAATAAAACAACTCAGAGAAAATATCATAGCAATGTGGGATCCTGAAATAAGAAAAATCCTGCTTGCAAATAAGCGTGTACCATCAGGCGGATTTATGTTGGAAGGCCCTCATGGAACAGGTAAAACTACAGTAATTGAAACACTTGCAAGAGAAATGAATATACCATTGTACAAGATGAATTACAATCAGGAAGGCAATGAATATGTCCACATGGTTGGCAAACATATTAACGAAATTTTTGATCGGCTTGCGCTTGAAGTCAAAATAACTAAAAAACCCGTAATGCTTTTCTTTGACGAAGCAGAGAAGTTCTTTCCCCGTTATGCAGAAAGACATCAGATAGAAGAGGTTAATACCTATAAAGATATTATGAATACGGCTGCTGCAAAAGGAATTATTCTTGCCGGCGCAACAAACCATATTGATTTAATTAATCAGGAAATTATAGGTAATCCGCGCAGAATGGGAACTGTAATCCACTGTGGCAATCCGTGTGAAGAAGATAGAAAAGATATAATAAACAAATTATTCAGCAGTATAACATATATGGAAAAACCTTTAGAAGAACAAGAATTGGCAGAAATAGCCAAGCTTACAGATGGATTTTCTATAGGTGATTTATCCAAAACAATAGACAGAATACTAATTCAAGCTGCCAAAAATAAACAAAAAATCAATGCAAAAATGATTTTTGCTGAATTTAAACCAAAAGCGAGTTTAAAAGTTTAATTAAATATAAATAGTAAAGGAAAATAATTATGTTAGTTCAACCAATTAAGCAAAGTATGTACAATGCCCAAAGCAATGTAAATTTTGAAGCAATTAAAGCAAAAAATTTTAAAAAATTCGATGCACATGAATTTGTAATTAAGCTTCATATGAATAGACCAGATGATGCAAAATCATTAAAAGAAATAACCAAAATATACAATTTGGGTGGATTAGGTTTAGTTAGCATGTCCAAGTTCAGAAAAACTCTATTGGAAGTTAGCCGTTGGTTCAGGTTTGATAACAATGATATCAAAATGTATCGTGGTCAAATTGGAGAAAAGAACAAAGCAATAGATCTCCGTAATAAGGAAATTTCCAGATTAGAAGACTTAAACAAAAGCGATGCTGAGACCAGAGAAAATGATTACAAACAAAAGGAAGAAGCCCTGAATAAACAATATCAGGAAAAGTTAGACAATCTAAATACAAAAGAAAAAGAATTGGAGGATTCTTGGGCACAAAGAGAAGAAGACGTTAAACAAAAGGAAGAAAATGCTTTAACAAAGGAAAATGAGTTGAAAAATCGCGAAGAACAACTCGACAAAAGAGCAAAAGATATTGAATTTATTGAAGATATGGTGCGCAAAGAATCAACAGAAAAAATAAGAACAGAAGTTCTGGAAGAAGCTGATGCACGCTACAAGCATAAAATGGAAGAAATACAGACGTTGGAAGGTAATTTAAGAGCCATATATGATAAAAAACTTCCGAAAAATAATAAAGTAACCAATAGCTTCGGAGAACAAATGCTTATTGTTACTGAATGCATAAGCAAAATGCGTACTTCAATGAGTAATTTAAAACCATCAACTCCGGCAGATATAACAAAAGCCCTAAGAAATAAAAAAGGCGAATTGTCAGATGATATGATGCAATTCTTGGACAGAATACTAAAAACCCAAAATAAGTGCGATTGCAATTATTTGCCAACCGCAATAAAAATGGTCAAAGATATTGATGGAAACATTGATACGGTAAAAGCTGCACAGTTTATTGCATTTTCAGCATGGGGGAATTCTTTAAGTACTACTATTATTGAAATGTTAAAATTACATAACGATAAAAATATGCTTAATATCCCAGGGGTCGTAGATACCATTTTGAATGATATGAAGATGGGATTTAAAAAAGATGAAGACGGATTATATATACTAACCACTCATTACAAACCACTATCAGATTATTCATTCAAACATAAATATGGTATACCTGAGGATTGTTTGTTTGAACATATTAAAGAAATACAAGGTGATGCAGTCTTTGACTATTCCGAAGTAACAAATTTAGGGAAACTTAAGCGCATTGGCAGAGATTTCAGTTGTGAAAACAAGTCAAAAGTCGTTGATTTTTTGTAATTTAGAATATGTTGGAGGGGATGCTTATTTTAGAAAGGAATATGGCGGTGATGAATCTAAAGTTAGAGACGAGAATAGGAAGTTTATAGTTAGAGGTGTAATAAGAGTATAATGCGTGCAATAATTAATTATTCTATAAATTTTAAATCTAATCCGCAGCGTGAACGTGAACTTGAAAGACTCCGCGAACTCCAAAGAGAACGTGAACGCATTAGACAGCTTGAGCATGAACGAGAGCTAGCACGCCGCAGAGAAGAGGCACGCGCAAGACGGGAGAAAGAACGTCAACATGAAGAAGCTGTTCAAAATCAACGTATGGATGTGCTATCCGAAATGGTAAAGGAAATAAGACGTTATCCCGAAGTTGACAATGAAATGAGCACAAAAATGGCAGGGTTTATTTCTCAATTTACCTGCGCAATACAAAATGATTCTGAACATAATGTAATGGAGTTCTTCGGAAATGAGGAAACAGCAGAAAATCTAAGGAAAAATCTTTCTTCAGAATGCAAACACGACAGCATAGAATTAAGAAACGAAATCCAAAAACTGGATGAGATTAAAGACCCTGTGATGATGCTTATATGTGCTAACCGAATGAATCGTTTTGTGCCGAAAAAAGGCATTTTATCCGACGAACAATACAAAACTTTTATAGATGGTATAAAAGAAACAATAACGACGGCTATTATGAATACTGATTTAGACAAATTTTATGCTGAAGACAGAGCATCAATTATGGAAATGGTACAAATAATAAAAGGATCAGATTCAATTGATTTTGGAATTTCGGTTAAACTTAAAGCATTAATCGAACGACTTAATAACAAAGTTTTAAAATTTAATTTTATACCTCCTGTAACAGTGAGGAACCTTGAAACAATGACACAAAAGGTAAAAATATAAAATGGTTAACAGCGTATCTTTAAAACAAGCAATAAAATCAATCCCTTCGTCTGTAAAAATCGGAGATTTTCCCTTGGATAAGATTAATACAAAGTTGTTAGAAGGCGTACAGAGAGGAATTCCATTGTTTGACGGTAAAAATCGCATTAGTATTAAAGATATTTCTTTTATCAGCAAACGGTTTGAAACGCTTAACCTTTTTAGAGGGTGTAATGTCGGCTGTACGCATTGTCTTAAAAACGCTCTACCATTCAATAAAAAAGAAAATTCTATTCTTTTTGAAGATTTAAAAAGGTTTACCGACGGCTTTAAGACACTTAGCGAACGGCTGAGTTTTAATACTCTTAATGGTAACAGTTATATTAATGTCATAGATGATTCTAATCCTATTGATGCGCCAATAAAGGGTTTAACATGTACGCATGACCTGTCTGAAGCTATTAATATTATTTATAACAGTTTAAGAATCCCTGTGTTAATAGTTACATCCGGCTGGAGTAAAGATAATAAATTCGCTCAACAATCTGCAGAAAAAATTAATAAAAATTATCTTCAAAATAAACAAATGTTAAAATCCATTGATGTTTCAATAAACCCGTTTTCAAATATTATGGAAAAATCGAGAGATGCACTAAACTCTGGAGATAAAGATAAAGCAGATTCTTTAAGAAATGAATACACAGACAGAATAGCGAATACATTATTAACATTTTGGGATATGTTTAAGGGTAAAAAGCCGAAAGGAAACATAATCTATAGGCACGCAAACAATAACTTCGGAAATGAACTTGTAAATGAGTTTGAAACCAAAAATCTTTATACTGAAATTTACAACAAATTACACGATGTATTAGGCGATAAAATATTAGAAGCGCCTGCATTGTTGCCGGAAAAAGTTACAAAATTTGATAAAAGCCACCTTATTGAACCAACAGGCAGAGCAAGAAAATATTTTCCGTATACATATAATATGCGTGTTCAATCTGAACTAATCTCCGAATATCAAGCGTGGAATCAAATGGGCAAAGCGGAACAATATAATTTTTTAAAGGATTATTCTATTAAAAGCATTGATATAAATGGAAAAGTTTATTCTGTATTTCCTGCAATCCAGGTAAAGAGCGAAAATTCCCCGATTGAGCTCTTAAAATACACTGATATTCAGCTAAATTACCTTAATAATATAGATGTAAAACCTGTATATTCTGATATTGAGCTCTAAATTAACATTTTGAAACAGTTTTGCAAGAAGCTGAAAATGGCTGTATAATTGTATTATGAGGGATTATGAGTTTTATTACACGCAAGATGGCTCAATAGGGCTGTATTCGTATACCGATTCTGACGTATACCACTCTAAATATGGCGCTTTAACCGAAGCTTGGGAGAAGTTTGTTATACCGTCGGGTTTAGAGAAGCTTATAAACACAAAAAAGCACATTAATATTCTGGATGTATGCTACGGGGTCGGGTATAATACAAAAGCTCTTATGAGTTTTGTAATAAATAAAAATGAAAAATTTTTAAAAAGAAAAAATTTTTTAAAAAAATTTTTTGAAAAATTTAAAAATAAAAAAGATAGTAATGATAAGTATAACGAATCGATAGATAATAATAACACTTTGGGTTATAATGAAGAGTTATCAATATATACCGATTCGAATAACGTTGATAATTTATCTGATTATAATATAGATTGTTTAGAAATTAATAACGAACTTGTAAAATTGTCCCCATTTTTAAAAACAGTTTTTACTCCGCAAGAAATTTATACAAAAATTGTTCCGAAGATTTTTGATTGCTTTGAAACATATTGGATAATTAGAAAAAAGTTGTCAAAATTCACATTAAAAATTGCATTAAGAAATCGAAAAAAGATTACAGAACTTTTAGATTTAAAATATAATAACGATTATGATTTATTAAACAGTAATTATAAAATAAATAAATATGTAAATTATATTCTTGTAAATAAATTATTAGACAAATATAAAGAAGATTATATTGATGAAGAACTTAAAAATAAATTTGCTGATTCATTAAATCGTAGATTTTTTGATAAGGCATGCATAAAATATGCGAAGTTTTATCAAAATTTTAAGTATAATTTAATGTATAAAGTCAATTTATTCGCCTTCTTACATAATATATATTATAGATACTTTTCGATTCGATATAAAAAGATCGATTTTGAAGCGACTGAGAAGCTCTTTAACATAAAATTTATGATAAATGATGCAAGAAAGTCTATTTTGGATATTAACAAGCAATATGACCTAATATTCTTGGATGCCTTTACTTATTCCAAAGCGCCTGAGTTATGGTCAGTCGAATTTATAGGAGAGTTATACAAAAGATTGTCTCCAAGGGGTTTGCTTTTAACTTATTCCAACTCTGCGCTTGTAAGAAATACTCTTTTAGAAAATAATTTTTATTTAGGTAAAATAATTGACGAAAAAACCGGAAAATCGATCGGTACGATTGCTGCGAAAGATAAAGCAATGATCAAAGAACCGCTCTCTACCTACGAAATAGGTCTGTGCAATACAAAATCAGGCATTCCATATCATGACCCGGGTTTGTGCAGAGATAGGGACTATATTTTATCACTAAGGGAATATGACTTTAAAACAAGCGATTTAATGACAGCAACACAATATATGAGGACAAGAATAAATAAAAAAGAGGATAAACATGAATAATAATTATGACGTTGTGATAATTGGGGGTGGAACATCAGGTGTTAGCTGTGCTTGGAATTGTGCAAAATTAGGACTAAAGACACTTATAATCGAACAAAACAGCTTCCTGGGCGGCTCTATAACCTCATCTCTTGTAATTCCGGCAATGAAAACATCCGAAAATTCGATAAATAATGATTTTTTTGATATTTTATATAAAAAATTATCCGAATTAGGTGGCGCGATTACTTATTCTGACGGGAATAAAGGATGGTTCAACCCGGAATTAACAAAAATTGCGCTTGACATCTTGATGGAAAAAGCCGGAGTTGATGTTTTGTTTGAACATCATGTTACAGATGTACAGACAGAAGAAAATAAAATATTATCGATATATATCGATTCGGATAATAATTATAATAACTTAGTTGATAAAAAAGAATTATCGTTACATATCGAATCGAAATATTATGTAGACGGAACTGGTGATGGAAAATTTTGCCAAAAATTAAATTGTGAATTTTTAGATAATTTTGAAAATAATTTTCAACCAATCAGTTTAAGATTTATCATGTCAGGAGTAAATGTAAAGGAGTTTTCTGACTGGCTTATGCATTATGATACTGACAGAGAGGTAACAACCTCTTGTACGGTAGATGGTTATACATACTTATCTACGGCCTATACATGGGATAATAGCAAGGAATGGGCCTTAAAGCCATTATTTAAGCAAGCTATAGCTGATGGGTGCCTGACGGAAGAAGACTCTAACTATTTTCAACTGTTTTCGGTTGCTGGAACACCCGACTCTATTGCTTTTAATGCCCCTCGCATATTAAATAATAATATATCAGGATCAGATGCCTACAAACAAGGCAGAACAAGTATTTTAAGAATTTCCAGGTTCTGCAAACACTACTTACCCGGATTTAAAAATGCACATATTTCATCAATCGCAAATTCCCTAGGTGTAAGGGTTTCAAACCGCATAAAAGGTAAATATGTTTATAAGTATGAGGATTTGATTTCCGGTAAAAAGTTTGATAATCCAGTTTTAATATCAAATTACCCTGTTGACATACACTCTTCTAAAAAAGATGCTTCAACTCTTGAAAAGACAATGCAAGAATATCAATTACCTGTTGAATCGCTGATGTCAGCTGATTATGACAATTTATTTTTTATAGGCCGCTGCATTTCGGCAGAATTCGAAGCTCAGGCAGCGTTAAGAATTATACCATCCTGTTTCTCGATGGGCGAAGGTTTGGCTAAATATTTAGCAAGTTAGCTGTTAAAAGCCGCATTGTCATTCTATTTTAAAAACAATTCCGGTCTTATTTTCGCAAATTTATTTATAGCATTAGGAGTAAGTATTCTGTCTGTAATCAATGACTGAAAAGGGAAATGTTTTCTGGAGTCTTTTTCAAAATAAAAATCACCATTACGCCCGCCAAATAATATCCGCCTAAAATAATTTCTGTATTCACCATTATACTTTTCAAATGTTTTAGGAACATAGTCAGCGAAACCTAACCAAGGATCAATGACATACGGATTCTTTTTATCGGCAACATAAACAACTGCATGATCCAACCAACCGTCTTCTTTACTATATAATCCCTTTATTGAACAGTTCTTAATTCCTGAACATTTTGCCATCATTAATGCTATAATTGACCGTTCAAAACAATCAGCCATTTTATATTTTTCAATAATTTTTAAAAATTCATTTAATTTTGTATAATTTTTCTTTTTTGACGGCACTATTTTAGCCAAATTTTTATGTGCTTTACACACCCTGTTACATACTTTTGATTCGCCCTGATGAAACTTCTGCACTTTATATCTATTATTATAACGATTTGTCATAGAAAGTGAAAGACTGGGGAATTTAACATTCACTTCCCTCGCCATTCTGTCAGCGAAACAAATAGTAGCATTTCTTGAGGTAAAATTTGTATTATCAATTTTTGAAATCAGCATATTATCATTAAAACAGCTAAAAAATAATTTTGCTATTTGTTGTATTGAAGTTAATAAATAATTTACTTACCCCTCTTTCCAACTCGAACCTATGTTTACATCAATTTCCAACGGAACCTTGAACGGTTGACCAAGCTCCATACATTCTTTCACAAGAGTTTTTACAGTTTCTACTTCATCTTTTGGCACTTCAAAAACCAATTCATCGTGAACTTGAATTATCATTTTTGTTTTTAAATTTTCTTCTTCAAGCCAGTCTTGAACCTTAAGCATTGCCATTTTGATTAAATCAGCTGCAGTCCCTTGAAGCGGCTGGTTAATAGCTGCTCTGCGTGCGAACTCGCGTATTTGATAATTTGGGCTCATTAATTCTGACAATAAATAGCGTTTTCTTCCAAATATAGTTTCGACATAACCATTTTCGTCAACAAATTCGGTCTCTTTTATCATATAATCTTTTACTTTAGGATAATGCTCAAAATAGCGGTCAATAAATTCTTGTGCTTCATCGTTTGAAATGCCAAGGTTTTTTGCAAGTCCGTATTTTGATTGACCGTAGACAATACCGAAATTAACAGCTTTTGCCTTTCTGCGCATATCCTTTGTAACTTCATTTACTCCGACTCCAAAAACTTTTGCAGCTGTTTCTGTATGGATATCTTCGCCTGATAAAAAGGCCTGAATCAAATTTTTATCCTCTGAAATGTGTGCCAAAAGCCGTAATTCAATTTGGGAATAGTCTGCAGATAATATAACGTAGTTTTCTTTATCTTTGGCGCAAAAAGCTCCCCTGATTTTATTGCCTTCTTCAGTTCTAATAGGTATATTTTGCAAGTTAGGATTAGAAGAAGAAAGTCGCCCAGTTACTGTCAATGCCTGATTATAAGTTGTATGAATACGTCCGTCTCTTTGGCTTATTAAGGCAGGTAAAGTATCAGTATAGGTTGATTTTAACTTAGAAAACTTTCTGTGCTGCAAAATATAATCACATATTTCATAATCTTCAGCCAATTCTTCCAATACTTCTGCCCCTGTCGAACGTGATTTATTTTTCTTTTTAGTTTTTAATTCTAATTTATCAAACAATATTTCTGCAACTTGTTTTGGCGAATTTATATTAAAAGATTCTCCGGCAAGTTGATAAATAATATCTTCAAGCTCTGCTAGCTTTTCAGTCATATAATCGGAAAGTTCTTTTAAATAAGCTTCGTCAACTGCAACACCTGTGTGCTCCATTTTTGCAAGTACAAGCGTCAACGGTATTTCAACTTCTTTGACAAGTTTTTGCTCTTTCTCATCAAGATTATCAAGCCAGTATTTGTGTAGTTTTAAAATTGTTTCGGCTTCATCACAAAGAAATTCCTCTTTGTATTCAGCATTTGTAACAATATGGTTCAAAAAATCCAGTGCTTGAGCATCTATTGTATGCTTTCTGTTTGGATCTTTTACATAACTTGCAAGTAAAACGTCATATTCCAATCCTTGATACTTTATTCCGTTATACATTAAAGTGTGGTAATCGGATTTAGCATCATAAGCAATTTTACCTATTTTGGCGTTTTCAAATACATGCTTCAAATCATTTAAATATTTAGATTCAAAATAGTAATTTTTACCGTTAGAAATGGCTATTCCGGTAATTTGCCCATCTTTTAGCCCGATTCTGTAGCTTATTCGGTTTGAATTATTAATTTTATCTATAACATCTTTAATATTTTCATCATTAACCGTAACGTATTTTACATTTGTGTCGGAAACGGTTTCTTTTATCGCCTGTGTAAATAAGTTCTGCTGAACATTTTCTTCCTGATTTTCAGTCCTTGGTGCAAATAAGGTTAAATTTTCGGGCTCCGGATTTTCGTCCGAGTTAAAATAAGCCAGAATTTTATCAATATTTTTGATAAATGTGTAAAATTGCATTCTACGGAGAAAACTTGAAACCTTGTCCATTTGAGGAAGGGTTACACTTGCCCTGTTTATATCAAAATTAACGTCAACATCTCTTATAATTGTTGCTAATTCTTTTGATAAAATTGCAATATCTTTTTGCGTACAAATCTTTTCTCTTATTGCATTTTCGGGTATATTATCACAATCTGCAAGCAATTCTTCAAGGTGAGGATAACGGCCTAAAAGCTTTTGAGCGGTCTTTTCACCGATTCCTTTAATTCCCGGAATGTTATCGGATGTATCACCTCTCAAACCCTTATAATCAATTACTTGATCAGGATATACTCCAAGTTTTTCATAAACTTTATTCCAATCATATTCGATAAGTTCGCCCTTAGACGGAATTAAAACTTTTACGGTTCCCTCTTTATCTATAAGTTGAAAACTGTCCTGATCTCCTGTCAGAATCAGGGTATTATTTCCGGATTCTGAAGCGATTCGGGAAATTGTGCCTATAACGTCATCGGCTTCATACCCTTCCTTTGTATAAATAGGGATATCAAATGCTTGCAAACCTTCCACGATAGTTCCTATTTGGCATCTTAGAGTATCTGGCATTGCTTCCCTGTTTGCTTTATATTCCTCGTAGCGCTCAACTCTGAAGGTTTGTCTTCCTACATCAAAGGCAACTGCTATAAAATCAGGTTTAATTTTGGCTAACAAATCAAAAATCGCCTTAAAAAAACCATAAACCGCCCATGTTGGCTCATTATCAGAATTTTTTAACCCTGTTCTTTCGAGTGCATAATACTGGCGAAAAGCCAATGCGTGCCCATCTATCAAAATCAAAGTCTTTTTATCAGACATACAATACTCCCTTAACGATATATATCAATTTTAACATAAGAGTAAACAAGGTCACTCTTCTTTTAAATATTTTACATAGTATGATGAAATAGCCGGGATTAATGTTAAAACTATAAGCACATTCATTATTCCGAATTTTTGAGCCACAGCCCCCAATCCTATTAATATCAGTGCGGTCGAACCCCAGCAAAAGCCATTTATAAAACCTGATACAATGCTTTTATATTTAGGCAAAATCTTTTGTGCCCATACAAGTGTTACTGGCTGTGCAAGCATAGTTGTAAAACCAATTGTCCCAAAAGCGCATAATGAGAATACCGGCATAGTTTTATATGTTAGTGCAAACACTATAATCATCGGGAAGGTTGCCCACATAGAAAAATAAATAATCCGTTTTGATCCAAATATTTTTTCTACATAAGGACTTAAAAAAGAACCGATTGCACCTGCAAATACAAATAAAAATATAGCAAAACCTATATAAAAAGGTGTATACCCCATTGATTTCCATAAAAACGGCAACAAGACGCAAGTGCTGTTTCCGACAAGAGATTTCATCATCGCTACTAATATTAAATAATCCATTTGTCGATCTGATAATATCTCTTTGAATGATTTAATAAAGTCTTTATGCTCAGGCGTTGTCGCATAGTTTGATAGTTTTGGGACAAACATAAACATTGCCGGTGCCATAATTAGTCCCAGTATAGATGAATAACAAATCTTATCCAAACCCGCAAATTGCATTATATATGTGGCAAGTAGTGGGCCGATAGCAAATCCGACCGAACCTAAACTTACAAAAATTCCCATGTTTGAAGAATAGTTTCTTTTTGAAAATATACTTATAAATCCGAGTGATTGAGGGTGGAAAAAACTTCCCCCCATACAACCCAAAATCATAAATACTACAAGTAATATTACGTTAGGTGCAGATGCTGCTAACGGAATAAATATTGATGCTAAAATTAATCCCCAAAATATAAAAAATCTGTTTAATATATTATCCGCAAAAAAACCGAATAGCGGTTGGAGCATATTTGAGCATATTTGGGTAATAGCAACCAAAACAGTTGCTAGCGCCATAGTGAAACCCAGTTTAGCCGCAATAAATGGCATCAACGGGTTTAAAAATCCGCCGTAAATATCACATATACAATGCGCAATTGTTAACCAAATAACCGCACTTTTGCAAGTATTAAATCCTAACTTCATTAAATATCCCACGAATATTATATTTCAAGTAATTTTTAGAATCAATTTGTATACACCAAGAAAACGATAAAAAGTTTAAATAATGAGTTATAATATACTTATGGGCTTTGAAACTGAAGATAAAGAATTAAAAGTCGTAGGCCTGGAACTTATGTTCCTTACCCCCGAAAAATGCAGTAATGCTAATGGTATTACTGCCGTTGAACTTGCAAAAAGAGTTAATCTTTCGGTTGAAATTGTCAAGAAAAAGCTTAATATCTTAAAAGATAAAAATATCGTACGTGCAAAAGGGATTAACCCAAAATTTTGGTTGTTTGATGAATATAATTTTCAACGCTTGGATGATGATGACGAAATTTTTCATCTTTTATGCAACTTTGATGACGTTGATTTTGAGAGATACTTTACGTATTAATATTTCCGTTTTCTACTGTTATGACTTGAACATCTTTTAAAAATTCTTTGTCAAATAATAATGTATCGACTGATGTAATTATTGCCTGAACATCATTTTCTATCGAATACAAGAGGAAGTTTTGTCTTAAATCATCGAGTTCTGCCAATACGTCGTCAAGTAATAAAATCGGCAAGGTTCCGGTTTTTTCTTTTATAATATCTAATTCCGCGAGTTTTAGAGCCAAGACAAGCGTTCTCTGCTGTCCTTGTGACGAAAATTTAACTGCATCAATTCCGTTAATACTAAATTCTATATCATCACGATGAGGACCAACACAAGATTGTTTCCTTGCGAGTTCTTCGCTTCTTCTTTTGTTCAATTCATTTTCTAAATATTTACATATTTCTTCGACTTCATCACAAGGACAGGAATACTCAAGATTAAAGGTTTCCGCCTCGCTTATTTGTCTGTGTTTTAAAGCTGCAATTTTTTCGATTTCTTTTAGAAATTTCTTTCTTAAAAAAATTATATTTGCACCGGTTATAACTAGTTGTTCGTTATAAATTTCCAACAGCGATTCATCAATATATTCACTTTTTAAAAGGTTATTTTTTTGTATCCTGAATTTGTCGTATACGGACAGCCGTTCATCATAAGCGGGATAGATTTGAGAAATAGCCCTGTCAAGCCAATCCCGTCTATCTTGCGGCATACCTCTAAGCAATAGCAAGTCTTTAGTTGAAAACGGAACCGTTTTTACAACGCTTTTAAAATCTTTTGGGGTAGATTTCGCACCGTTAATTTTTAAAACTCTCTTTTTATCGGCATTATAATTTATGCTTAAATCAATATCAGTACTGTTTTTTTCAATAGCCACATCAATATTGAAGCTGTCCTTATCAAACTTTATCATATCCGCAATTGTAGATGTTCTTGGGCTTTTTAAGTCTGACAGCAAATAAATGCTTTCCAAAATATTCGTTTTACCTTGCGCATTTTTCCCTATAATCAGAGTTTTACGCTTTGTAAAATCAATATTTACCACATCATAATTTCTAAAATTTTTAAGATGCAAACTCTTAATCTTCATTTTCTCAGTATAACTCTAAACAATGTAAATTATTGTAAATATTTGCGCTACGACTATCAAATACGCCTAACAAAAATACTTTATATATATGTGTGTGAAAGCAATAGGAGGTTTTTATGTCTATACAGAACAATGTTACAAACCCAGCATTTAAGGGCGTTTACAAAGTTACTATGCCGAAAGTCGACACAGGGAAAGATGAAAACGAAAAGAAAGCTATTGCAGAAACCGTAATTAATACGTTGGTTATGGGGGCAAATATGAGCGTTGCAGAGCCGAAAATCGACAAAAGCACAAACTCAATTTACTTTAAAATCGATGATAAAAATGACAAGGTTTTTGAAAGTGGCTTTAATAACATCATAAACGAATGCAATAAAGTATTTAACATTGATATGGCTAAAAAAGCTTATATCAAGAAAGTTAATGAAAGCGAATACGAAAAAGCAGATGCACTGAAATAAAGCTTAAATATCAACCATAAAAAAGAACCGGAATATAATTTCCGGTTCTTTTTATATGATTAAGAAAAATCTTAGTCGTCAGCGTGTCCTGCTGTACCCAAAACGTCACGCATTTTGTGCATAACCATTTCCTTAACTGCAGTTCTTCCCGGTCCCATATATTCTCTCGGGTCAAATTTTTCCGGATGTTCAACAAAGAATTCTCTGATTGTTGAAGTCATAGCCAATCTAAGGTCTGTATCAATATTAATCTTAGCTACACCGTGTTTAGAAGCGTAATTAAGCATATCTTCAGGAACACCTTGTGCATCAGGTAAGTTGCCGCCGTATTTATTACATTTAGCAACAAATTCTGCCGGAACTGAAGATGAACCATGAAGAACGATAGGATAATCACCGAAACCAGCTTCACGAAGAGCATCTTTTATTTCTTTAAGTCTCTCAAAGTCTAATTTTGCTTCGCCTTTGAACTTGTAAGCACCGTGCGAAGTACCGATAGCGATTGCCAAAGAATCACAGCCGGTTTGTTTTACAAATTCTACGGCCTCTCTAACATTTGTGTATTTAGCATCTTTGTCAGAAACGTTAACATCATCCTCAACGCCTGCAAGTTTGCCAAGCTCTGCTTCAACTGAAACGCCTCTTGCGTGAGCGTATTCAACAACTTGTTTTGTAACTGCAACGTTTTCATCAAACGGGAATCTGCTTCCGTCAATCATAACTGATGAGAAACCGCCATCAATACAAGCTTTGCAGATTTCGAAATCAGCACCGTGGTCTAAGTGAAGTGCAATAGGCACTGTAGTTGTAGCCAAAGCAGCTTCTACAAGCTTAAGAAGATAAGTTTGGTTAGCATATTTTCTTGCGCCTGCAGATACTTGAAGAATGATTGGTGATCTTGTTTCTTCAGCAGCTTCTGCAATACCTTGCAAAATTTCCATGTTGTTAACATTGTAAGCACCGATAGCGTAACCGCCTGCGAGTGCTTTTCTGAACATTTCTTCTGTTCCTACTAATTTTCTTTCACTCATTTGAGTTCTCCTTCTATAATTATTCGGGTAAAATTGCCCTCTACATGCTCAACTTTACAACAAACGGCGGTAAATGTAAATTACTAACCTAATTTACCCTAAATTCAAACAAACTCCTAGCCCTCTTGTTGATAAGCCCAAGCAGAATGATTGTGGATACTTTCAATTGATTCGCACTCAACTTCAAACGAATCTATTATGTCGTTGCTTCTCAGAAGCAAAACTACATCTCTCAAGACATCTTCAACAAATTTAGGGTTGTTATAAGCATGCTCTGTTACGAACTTTTCGTCCTCACGCTTAAGAATTGGGTAAAGCTCTGATGACGCACATTTTTCGATTTGTGCGACCAAATCTTCAATCCAGATATGCTCATCTTCGGGATAAGTTATTTTAACAGAAACTATCGCGCGTTGGTTGTGAGCACCATAATCGGAAATCTCTTTGGAACACGGACAAAGCGTTGTTACTGGAACTTTCACACCCAAATAGAACTTGTATTCTTCATCCTCGCTGCCATAATTCTCCAGAACTCCCTCGAACGTGCAGTCATAACACATTGGCGCGGAGATTCCAGTAACCGGTGATTTTTTATTAATAAAATACTTGAAATCGAACTTCAGATATCCGGATTTTGCGTTCAAACGATTTATAAGCGCTTCTACGCAACCTTTAATTTCGATTCCGAGAGCTTTTTTAGACCTCCATTCGTTCAAAACCTCGACGAATCGCGACATGTGAGTACCTTTATAATGTGCGGGCAAAGTTACACCCGCAGTTGCAACTGCATAAATAATTTTGTCGGTATCGTCTTTTCGTTGAATCGCCAGAGGCATTTCAAAATCTTTTATTCCGACCTTTTGAATCTCGATACCTCTTTTATCGGTTTGATTTTGAACGTCTTTCATTTAGATTTCGAGTCCTTCAAAACTTTTTCTTTCGAGCGCCAATAACAATTTAAGTGCAGCGACTCTCTGAACGCTTGCCGGAGCATTTCTCAAAAGCTCAACACCTTTAATCATCATCGGATCATTGTCATACCAACGATTTCCTTTGCCTTGATAAGTGTTAATAATGTCATAAACATGGTCAATAACCTCGGCTGCTACTTGTTCTTGAAGTTTTAGCATAAATTCTGCGGCTTCTTTTTGGGTTTTGTCCGGTTGTAACCTTAACAATTCCAACGCTTCTTTCAGAATCGGATCGCTGTCATACCAACGCTTATTAACTGTTTGCTCGGTCATTCTTATTACCCCTTAATAATTTTGTAATCTGTTAAAACAATTGTATAATAAAGGGTAATAAATGTATAGATATAAAGAAAGCGTAGGATACTCGAATGAAAATATTATTAATAAATGGTGCGAACTTGAACATGCTCGGAATCCGTGAACCCGAAAAATATGGGGCTAAAACTTTAACGGATATTGAATCTGCAGTCATCGGGCATGGCAAAAACCTCGGCGTAGAGGTCGAAACGTACCAGAGTAATATTGAAGGCGAGATTGTGGAAAAAATACAGCATGCCCTCGGCATGTATGACGGAATCCTGATAAATGCAGGCGGATACACGCATACAAGCGTTGTTATAAGAGATGCGATTGCTGCGGTAAAGATTCCGACAGTAGAAATTCACATGACAAATATCCATGCTCGGGAAGAATTTCGTCATACTTCGCTTTTATCGGGAGTTTGTAACGGAATTGTTGCGGGCTTTGGAGAAGAAAGTTACCTCCTCGGACTCGAAGGTCTTGTAAAAATTTTACAAAAAAATTGATATATATAATATTTAACAAAAACATATATATACATAAGTTTTAGGATATATTTTGCAGTACAACAAAAATGTTTGAGCAAATATATTAATTTTTGTGTAGCTGTTTTCATCGGTCAAGTGGCTGATTTTTCGAGATAATTTTTAACTTTTTGTAAATAATACTTGCTATTTTATTTTTACAAAATTATGATATTGCTATGAATTCATTTAAACGCGTTTTTTTATTTTAAGAGAAGAAAAAACAACCCGTCGGAATACTGATTCTGAGGGATTAGAACAATGCACTGGGGATGTGCGTATTAGTAAAAAGGAGTATTATACAAGGTTAATCTGTCACAAGGGATAAATAACAATTATCACTGGGTTAATCTATCACAAGAAAAGGAGTGTTATCGGTTAATGATTATTAGCAAGACCGGATGAGTCTTAAATTAGGTGTATATATGCTTTTTAGTTACGCTACAAATGCAATAAAGAGTATATGTCTTGCCGTTGCGAGAATGAGGGTAAAATCCTCACACCCGCCCCTTGAGGGAGGGTCGAAATCTCCGATTTCGGGGTGGGGTGAAAACAAAAATCCTCAAACCCTTCGCCCTTGATGGGAACGGCCGGCGAGCAGAGAATGTAAGCGCAAGCGATATTCGTTTAACGCGAGCAGGCCAAGACAGAGGGCAGGGTGAGGGTAAAAACCTTCAGAACCCTCGCCCCTTGTGGGAGAGGGCAGGGTGAGGGGATAAACAATAAAATCGAAAATAATTTAGTGTAGAAAATATAAAATAAGGAGAAAAATTTATGACAAATGAAACAAGTTATTCTTGGGATGGAGCAAGTACATCTACAATATCCTCTAGTGAATATGGTAGGATAAATTTTGATAGTACTGTTGATGAAGTAGAAACACTAGAAAATGGTGATTTAGTAATCACTAAAGGCGAAAATTCGCTAACATTAACTGGTTACTACGATGAAGATACTAAAGAAATTAAAAACGATTCTGCTGAATTAAACTTGAATTATCCAACAGATAGCGTCAATAGATTGACTTTGGATCTTAATAATAATACTATAACTAATTCTTATGGTGATACACCTGACAGTTTGTCTATTGCTGATTTGGATAAATTGGTTCAATATGTAAAGGGTTATGGTATTAACACAGTTTATAAATTCTATATTAATGGTGAAAAAGCAAGATTAGGTTCAAATAAAACAGAAGAATTTTTATTTGATACAGACGGTAATGATAATATCACGTTGACAGAACTACCGGAAGACAAGCACAGTGCACAATATAATTTGACAACGGGTAATGATACACTAAATATAGCCGGTGAGTACGGCAATCATTATAGTGATGTAAAAATTAATCTGGGAAGTGGCGAAAAAACTATAAATATTGACAATCACGTTTCTGCATCAATCGGTGTCAGCGGTGTAAATAATACAAGTAAAACACACATTAATATTGATAGAATTGATGATTATACAATGAATGGTACTTCACTAGCTGTTCAAGGATATAATGAAGGCGTTGGAAATAGAAATCTAAGTATAAGCATGAACAATTTGCAAAGTAGCAAATTAGATATAAACGGTAAGGTTGTAGATTATGTAAATGACGATTCCGCATCCAGAGATGATAGCGAAAGTGAAAACGGCAAAATATACTCTGCGACACAGGCAAAGGATACAACTATAAGCTCTGGTGTAGGAGATGATGTAATATTGGCTTGGGGTACAAAAGAAAATACCATAGTTGATAAAGGTGGTAATAATATAATTAAGGTAAATTCAGGAGTTGGTAACATTACTGTTGGTTCAGATGAAGAGGATCCAACAATATATGTTAATAAAATTACTACAGGCAAGGCTAAGGATGAAATAACGCTTAAAAATGATACAAATATTGTTTACACCGGTAGCGGTAAAGATACTATCAATATAAAAGGCGGCATAAATACTGTTAACGCAGGTAAAGATAATGATACTATCAATATAGAAGGTGGTACAAATACTATTGTAATAGCATATACTCTTTCAGGTGAAGCGGGTAATGACACTATCAATGGTGCAAGCGCAAATGATACACTTAAATTTGTAGAAGGTGATTACGGCTCTAACTTTACAGACCTAACATTTGCAAAATCAGGTGATGACCTTAAGATTACAACAACTGACGGTAGTATAACAACAGTCAAAGACTTCTTTACATCAGAATCAAAAATTGATAGCATTGTTACAAAAGACCAAACAGCTCCCCATTCACTTCTTTCTGATGCAACAATCAACGTAACAGTTAATGATGGTGAAACTTATACGGTTACAGGATATAACGAAAATATCACTATTAACGGTGAAGTTACTATTATTATTAATAACAATACAGAAACTGATACAAGTGTTCACAATATTACATTAGGTGCAGATGGTAAAGTTCATCTTAAATATTTAAAAGGTGATACATTATATTCATTTGAGCAAGGTAAAGCAACATTAAATAATGATGGCAGTTTGACTCTTATACCTTCACTCCCGAAATCCACGAATAAGTGGGCAAAGGTTGTTATTACTGACTATCTTGCTAATGGTCAAGATGATGTAACATTTACAAACGACAGTACAACAACACCTTATACTAATGTAAAATTAGAAGATAATATGTTGCCGATAAAAGTTCAAACGGCAAAAGGCATAGATGATGCATTATTTACGCTAGGTGGAACAACACATACATCATCATCTCTCCCAATACCATTTGAAGGAACTTTTTTGAGTGATGCTATTGCACCTAGTAATGACAACAATAATAATATATCTACAGGTGATAGTGATGATTATATCAAAACCAAAGCAGGTAATGATACACTCAATGCGGGTGCAGGTGACGATTATATTGAAAGCGGCGCGGGTGATGATACAATCAATCCTGGTGCGGGTAATGATACTATTTCTGGTGGCAGTGGAAACGATACATTCATATTTGCAACAGAAGCAGGCACAAATACAATAACTGACGCAAGCGCTGATGATACAATTCAATTTACCGATGTTACTGATTTTAGTAAACTGACATTCGGTAGAATGGGTGGTGATATTCTTACAATCACTGTTCCTGCTGGTCCGCAAGGCAGTTTGGTTGTAAAACTTCCTACATTTTTCTCTGATGAGAGTAAGGTTGATAGTATCTTAATTAATGACGGCAACCCTGCTCATTCAATTTTAACAGATGCTACTATTGAAGTCGATTTATCAGCCAATTCAGAAGAAGGTGTATACACCGCAACAAACTATAAAGAATCATATTCAATCGGCAGTATGGGCGGTACAGAATATACCGTTGTTGGTGCTGATAACAATGATAAAATTGTTGTAACAAAACCTGATGCAACTCCGACATATGAATTGCAGCCAAATGGTGATTTAAAAGTTTTATATTCCATAACGAGTGCTGCAGGCCCAGGTCAACCGTCCGTAACAACAGAATATTCAATGACTTTTGAAGGATATTTAGCAACTCCGGATGAAGACAAAATTGATACTCTTGATGTAAAAACACCAAGCGGTCCTGGTAGTTGGGCTACAACAACTTATGATATAAGTGATGAGTTGGTAACTTCGGGTTATAGAGTTATTGAGGACGGTGGTTCGTTAGATGGCTCTGCATTTAGTGCTAAAGCTATTATTTTAGGTAGTGCAACATTGTCTAATATGGACAGTCTTGACGCTATAGAGATAAACACTAATGAAGTTAGATACGCACAAGACGGGGCAGATTTATTAATTAACTATGGCACAGACAAAACAGTCAGAGTAGTTGGTTATTTGAACGCTGAAACAGGGCTTCCTGCAGTAGAAGATAACGTTAAATTGTGGCTGAATAACGATTCCGCTAAGGAATTGGATGTAAGACAATTCTCAAATGTAAACCAAAACATTGAAGTTGAAGGTAATGAAGATAAGGAAATTGTATTACCTGAAAACCCGGAAACGACTAACACCGTTGACATGTCAACTGCGACAGGTGACAACAAAGTTATTGCAGGTGACAGTACAAACACTATCACAACAGGTGCAGGTACTGATACAGTTGTTGCAGGTGACGGCGGAAATACTGTTAACATGGGTGCGGGTGCTGATAATATCAACCTTGGTGACGGCGACAACACAGTACAAATGGCAGGAGCGACAACCGGTGCGGCTGACAAAACAATCGAACTCGGTGCCGGTCAAAACACCGTAACCGCAAATGTTGGCGACACTAACAAAGCAACTATCAATATTACAGGTACGTCATACGAACAAGGCGTAAGCGAAGAAACAAGACAGACAGTCAATGTAACAGGCGGTACAGAAAACGCAATCACCGTCCAAAACGGCGCCGCTAACGTAACCCTAAACGGCGGTACTGACGCAAACGTCCAAACAGCAGAAGGTAACGATAACATCAATCTTCTAAACGGTGCAACTACCGCAACAGTTAACGCAGGTGAAGGTGATGATACAATTACCGTTGCAAAAGGTGTTAGTGCAACAGTTACAGGCGGAGAAGGAAGTGACCACTTTGTACTTCTTAAAGATGCTATGACAAGAAGCCCGATTACACCGACTGCTCTTATTACTGATGCAACAAGCGCAGATACAATCGATTTTGAAGATGCTACTTGGAACAACTTGACATTCTCAAGAAATGGTGCTGATTTGCAAATTGCATACGGCAACAACTTAGCTACTGTCCAAGACTTCTTCACAATGGCTTCTCCTGTTAATATCATCAGAACAAATGACGACCTTGATGACGGTACAACTCCATTAGTTGAACATAATATTAAAAATGAAGCTGTAATTAATGTTACTCTTGAAGACGGCGATATCTACGATGCATCAGCTATCGCTTACAAACAAAATATTACTGTTGTTGATGACGGTACTGCGTATGTTTCCGGCATGAAGAGAGGCAACACAAATTATGACAATATCAATATTGCTTATACCGGTTTAAGCAGAGAAGGAAACAGTGATACATTAACAGTTACAGATGGCACTCACACTATCGAAATCACAGATTTCTTTGACAGAGCCGTAGATTTATACCTCAATGGCACTAAGACAAGTACTGCAACTCAAATTTCTGTAACCTTAGCAGGCGAAGATTATGAAAGTACAAAATATCGTGAAACAATCAGCGGTTATGGTACTGTTTCAGAACTTACATCTAATGATAGCTTGGTTTATGAGGCAAGTGCCGGCAATCAATTATCCTTCACAAGAAACTATGATGGGGAAACTACGACTAATAATGATGCTCTGGTTATAGCGGGTAATAATGCCGGTGCTTTGACTATCACAGATTACTTTGACGGAAATGGCTGTCAAACTTTGAATGGAGCATCTATTAAAGAAAATTACTTCACTATTAACCTTACAAACAATGCTGTATATGAAGCAGATTCAACTTGTAAAGAAATTATCACAGGTACAGGATCAGTAAGCGGTTTGGGTTCATCAGATAAACTTGCTAATGCTAATGCAACTTTAACAAGAAACTACGACGGAACAAATAACGATAAGTTAACAATTGTAGGTGACGATGGCACTCTCGTTGTTACAGACTTCTTTACAGACAACCAGTGCAACACTTTGAACGATGAAACAATCACTGATATTAGTGTTGTCCTCTCGAATGATGCTGATTACACAGGAACAACTTATAACGAAACAATCAGCGGAGCAGGTACTGTCCATGGTTTGACCGCTGATGACAGAATAGCAGTTGGAACAGCTACCAGAACTTACGACGGAACACATAATGATGAGTTGGCGATTGGCGACTTGACTGTTACAGACTTCTTTACGACTAACAGATGCTATACTTATGTTGGTGGTAATTCAATCAATGCATTTACAGTTACTGCGACTCAGAATTATACAGCTTTGAACGGTTATTATGAAACTATCATTGCCGGCGCAGACATCACAGTTACTGGTATGGACAAAACTAATGATTCCTTGATTATAGGCGGAGAAAAAACATTCCACAGAACAGCAGGCAACAATAATTTATTAATAAGCGGAACGCATGATGTTACAGTTACTGATTTCTTCGCTTCTGAAGGTGATATTACTGTTGATACGGGTTCAACAGAAGGTATGACTCTGCAAGTTTCTGTTCCGAATGGTATAAACTATGTTGCTACAGGTTATGATGAAGTGCTTACTCTTACGGAGGGGGCAGCAGCTTCTGTTTCAGGACTTGAATCCACCGATAAATTATTGATGGGTGGCACGGTTACTTATGCAAGAACTAACAGCAGCAACACACTTATTGTTTCTAACGGAACTCAAACCTTGAATGTTACTGACTTCGCATTCGACGGAAGTCACGACTTCATGGTTGGCGAAGCATCAACTGCAGAGCAAACAATTAATGTAACTACCAACGCAAACTACACGGCAAGCGGATATAACGAAATAATTTATGCTAACGGCAATATAGTTGTATCCAATTTGGATGAAAATGGCAAGTTGTTGTTCTCTAACGCTACAACTTATACTCAAACTGCTACAGGTTGTACAATTAGCGACGGTGCTAATTCAGTAACTTTAGCTGGTAAAACAGCCGCAAATGTACCGGCCGCATATGTTGGTACTTTTGCTGAAAACAGTGCTGACACACTTTCAAATAAGCAACTTGTTGTTACAGGTTTTGCAAATTATGATGCAAGTGTTCAAGCTACTCGTTTCGGCAGCGTAAATATCACAGGCGCAAGCGAAGCAGAAGGTACAGGCACATTAACTGGTACAGCAAATGCTGACGTAATAACAGGCGGCGCTGGTGTTGATACAATCACAGGTGGCGGCGGTAACGATGCTCTCGTCGGCGGTGAAGGTGATGATATATTTGTATTCACTGAAGGTTCAGGAGCAGATGCAATTACTGATGCTGAACGTGGTGATGTGCTTCAAATAACAGGCGCCGAAGGTAAATCTGTAACTGATTTGACATTTACAAAGAACACCACAACAGGAAAATTAACAATCGCAGGTTATGGTGGTGTAAGCGATTCAATTACTGTTAATTATGATTATGAAAATCCTGACAGTAATATTGATGACTTTACATTCAATGGAGAAGCTTACAAAATAAGCAACAATATAATCTTTGATATTTATTTGGAAGGTGGTACCTTTAATAAAGCAACTTCTGTCTATAAAGATTATGGTGTAAATATCATCGGCTATGGTACTGTTACAGGGTTAGCTGAAACTGATAAAGTAACAATAGAATACACTTCTCTAAATAGAGCATGGGATGGAACACATGGTAATGTATTGACAATTACCGGTGCAACAGAAGGTTACGATCTTGTTATTGCAGATTTCTTTAGCGGACACGCTTGCGGAAAGATTAATGACGATGTTATCAAAAATAATCTTCCAATTAATGTTAAGTTGTCAACGAATACACTTTACACTGCAGAAGCTGATTACAACGAAGTTATCACAGGTTCCGGTTCAGTAAGCGGATTGACAGCGAATGATACAGTAACATTTGCAAATACTATACAAGATATACTGGCATGCACAGGTGATGCTTTAGCAATCTCTGACGGTACTACGACAATTACTGTTACAGATTACTTCACAAGCGAAAATGCAAGAACAGCATCTATTTACCCTGTAGATTTAAAAGAAAAAGCTTTAACAATAACAGGCAGAACAACATACGATAATACTGCTGCATACGGCGGTTTTGCTTCTGTAAATATCACAGGTACAGCAGGTGTTGATACCTATGTCGGTGGAGACGGCAATGATGTTTTTGAAGCTAAAGCTGGTAATGACACATTAACAGGTGGAAATGGTAACGATACATTTATATTCAATGCAGGTGATGGTGTTGATACTATTAAAGATGCTAAATCTGGTGATATCATTAAAATTAATGGTTATACTAACTTCACCGGTATTACATTCAGACAAAGCACAGAAGTAGGCCATACTGATGAGTTAATAATTTCATATAACGGTGCTGATACAATTAAAGTTGAAGGTTACTTCACAGATACAAATACTCCTGCTAACAATCATATAAATACATTTATGCTTGGTGATACAACTTATACTCTTGAATGGAAACAATCTAACGTTGATGGCTCTTACGCTATGTACAACGTAATCGATGGTACTGACG
>CAJOOA010000013.1 GCA_905236055.1 Candidatus Gastranaerophilales bacterium
GTAATCACATAGCGGTATCGTCTAGTGGTTAGGACGGGAGATTCTCATTCTCCAAACAGGGGTTCAATTCCCCTTACCGCCGCCATATTTTTTTCTTTGCTAAAAAGAAAAAAGTATGGCAAAAAAGAAAATAAAATATTGGCTTGCAGTATTACTACAAGTCTTTTGGTATATTTACCCCTAATTTTAAGCAAAAAA
Source organism: Candidatus Gastranaerophilales bacterium (assembly GCA_905236055.1). Lineage (GTDB taxonomy): Bacteria > Cyanobacteriota > Vampirovibrionia > Gastranaerophilales > Gastranaerophilaceae > CAG-196. The sequence continues at coordinate 199 of CAJOOA010000013.1, forward strand.
AAACCTTTCTGGAGAAAGGTTTGGAATTTTTTGTAATTCCTCGTGTGTAGAAGGTTAGTGTGTAGGTTGTATGAAAGGTTTGTGTTATGTACTTATGTGCTACATATATATAAAGTATATATTAATAATAAAATTTCAAGAATATTAAAAACTGTTACAAAACTTTACATATGGCTCAAAAACCATTAATAACGTGTTAAAATAAGCTTAACAGGTGTGTGTATGAGTTTAAGAGTTAATGGTTTTATGAAAGTAGGTATTCTGTCCACAATGCTTGCTATAGGTGGTACAGAATGTAAGAGATCACCATATAAGCCAATGGCTAAAGAAATGGTTTCACCCAAAATGGAGCATGTTGTCGATTCATTTTATAAAGAGGGACTTAAATTTAAAAATAATGTCGGATATAATCTCGTGCATCGTGATACCATAAGCTTTAAAGATTCATATATTGAGGATCCTGGCAAGCTTCAAAAATGTTTCGATGAATGGGAAAATGCCGATAGGTTACCAGTAGAAGAATTAAATGCGGGATATTTGTTGTACAATGACCCGAGATATATTGTTTCAAGCAATCAAATCTTTACTAAAGATGGCAAAAAAGCTTATATAGCCATAGAGGATTACGATAAAAAAAAAGTGGTCCGCAAACCCATTTACCCATAAGCACTTTATCGAAAGTTTTATGTTTGTGTTACAATTTGGTTAACATACATAGAAGAGGTTTAACATGGAAGATTTAAGAGAAAAATATGAAGTTGTTATAGGGTTAGAGGTTCATGCGCAATTGAAAACCAAATCTAAAATTTTTGCGCCTGATTCGACAGAATTCGGAAACGAACAGAATACTCAAATAAGCCCGATTACATTGGGTATGCCCGGGGTTTTGCCGGTTCTTAACAAAGAATGCGTAAATATGGGGATTTTGCTCGGTTTGGCTTTGAATTGTGAAATTCCGAAAAGATGCAAGTTTGACAGAAAACAATATTTTTATCCCGATCTTCCTAAAGGATATCAGATTTCGCAATATGATGAACCGATTTGTGTAAATGGTTGGATTGATGTAAAAGGCAAAAGAATCGGTATAACAAGAGCACACCTCGAAGAAGATGCGGGTAAGCTGGTTCACGTCGGTTCTGCAGGTATAAACGGTTCTTTATATTCTCTTGTTGACCTGAACAGAGCAGGGACTCCGCTTTTGGAAATTGTATCTGAACCGGATATGCGTTCCGCAGAGGAAGCAAGAGCATATATGGAAGAGCTTCGTAATATAGTAAGATATTTGGGTGTTTGTGACGGAAACCTTGAAGAGGGTTCAATGAGATGCGACGCAAACATTTCTATTATGCCTAAAGGTTCAACCAAATTCGGTACAAGAGCCGAAATTAAGAATATTAACAGCTTTTCTGCACTTCAAAGAGCTGTTGAATACGAAATTGATCGCCAGATTGAAATAGTGGAAGAAGGAGGCGAAGTTGTTCAGGAAACAAGGTTATGGGATGATAACCTCAAAGAAACACGTTCTATGAGAGGAAAAGAGGATGCCCATGATTACAGATACTTCCCTGAACCGGATTTGATGCCTCTTGAAATTTCAAGAGAATGGGTTGAAGAAATAAGAGCAAAAATGCCGGAACTTCCTGAACCTAAGAGACAAAGATACATGGGGCTTGGTTTAAGCGAATATGACGCCAGAATTATAGTTGATCAGATGCCTTTGGCATTGTTCTTTGACGAGGTATTGCGGCTCGGTGCTAATCCGAAAACAGCCGTAAACTTCATTATGGGTGAAATTTCCGCTTACTTAAAAGAAAATAAAGTTGAAATTAATGAAACAAAATTAACTCCTGAAAATCTTGCGGAATTGATTGTAATGATTGAAAAGGGCACAATTTCTAACAATATCGGAAAACAAATCCTTGTTGAAGATATGATTACAAACGGAGAAAAAGCTTCTGCAATTGTTGAAAGAAAAGGTTTAAGCCAAATTTCCGATGAAGGTGCAATAAAAGAAATTGTTGAAAAGGTTGTAAATTCGCATCCTGCCGAAATAGAAGCATACAGAAACGGCAAAACAAACCTTTTGGGCTTCTTTGTCGGTCAGGTTATGAAGGAAACAAAAGGCAGAGCAAACCCCAAGACTGTTAATGAATTGATAAGAGAAATTTTGGATTAAATCGGAATTAAAACTAATTAAATTTTACTGTGCAAAAGCGGATTTAGTACGGATATTTGTGCGCTGTCAATGTATTTCCCGACAGAATTTAGTCTGCCGAGTGGAATATTTTTGTTGGTCCCGTGATAATCACTTCCGCCTGAAATAAGCAAATTATTTCTTTTTGCGCAGTTGGCCAAGAAGTTGGACTCGGAATCGTTATACCTTGAATAATAGCATTCCAGGCCTTCAATTCCGTACTTTTTCATAGTCTCTAGTTTTGACAGAAAAATTTCTTTTGTGTCATGAGTTTCACCTTCGCCTCCCAGAGGATGTGCCCAGACAGGTATTCCTCCTGCTGATTTTATGGCGTGAATTGCTTCTTTTATAGAAAATTTTGTGTTTCCGGTTTTGCAGTCATCCAAATATTTTCTCATTGCCTCGATATTATCTTTGGCCAAACCTCTATTAACGAGAATATTTGCGAGATGCGTTTTAACGACACTGTTTCTGGAATAAAGCCACTCTGTTTCTTCAGAAGTAAGGTCAATTTTATGTACTTCTTTTAGGTAATTTACTCTCGTATCAAGTTTTTGTTTTCTTAATTGTTTACCTTTTTCAATTAAGCTAAGCAAAATCGGATTAGTGCAGTCTACATTAAAACCAAGTATATGACAACTCAAATTATCGGTTTTGCAAGTTAATTCGGTCCCTTCAATAAAATCAATACCTTTGGGAAGCAGGTTTTTCATTTCTCCACAACCGGCGACAGTATCGTGGTCAGTAAGAGCAAATATTTTTATGCCGGCATTTAAAATCTTATCTAAAAGAGTTTTAATACTATCACTCCCGTCAGAGTAATTGCTGTGAATATGTAAATCGAATTTTGCCATAGTTTAATTTTATAATAAAAATATTGCAGTTTGAACAAGTATACTTGAAATTTGGATATGTTTATCATAGAATTTTTGTTACGAAATGTTGTTAAATTGAAAACTACATAGTTATAACATGCGGAAGTAGCTCAGTGGTAGAGTACCTGCCTTCCAAGCAGGCTGTCGCGAGTTCGAGTCTCGTCTTCCGCTCCATAAAGAGCCGATAGGTTTTGTGCCTATCGGCTCTTTATAGTTAGGATGATAGTTATAACCTTTCCGGACAGTTTGGATGTGCTTTTATTCGCTATGATTCCGAGTTGTTAGGGGTTTAAGGCAGGTTTATAATCTTGAGA
>CAJOOA010000014.1 GCA_905236055.1 Candidatus Gastranaerophilales bacterium
AAAAAAAAGCTATGAACGAATCTCGTGCATAGCTGTTGATTAGGGATATGTGTATCGTCGTTTTTTAAGGAGTATAGGTATATATTAGCAGTACAACTTTGAAATAAAATCATAAGAACGGATGATTTTATTAACAAAACTTAACAATTGCCACAACGCTGTAACTCATGTAGCAACTATTTTTTTTAGGAGGTTTATGTTGGTATGCAAATTCAAAACAATTACAATTCCCCGTTATTTCAATCACGCTGTCCTGAAATCAGACTCGGGCAGGATGTTTGTCGTTTGGTGAATACTGAGTTCCCGCACTATTCATTGTTCAAATTTAAACCAATGATTGAAAAAAATATTACTAAAACATCTTTTCCTGCTAATATTACAAAACTTATCATGCAATTTAATCTTTATCGGCCGCATTTATATAACCCTGAATCTTATATACCTGATTTATTTAATTTTATTAATAAATATAAAAATTTTAATTGCCAGGAATCTGCGATATTAGCGGAGTTGGTCTTGAAACTTAACGGAATTAAAAATTCATGTGCAGCTCTAATTCGAGACGGCAAAGCAAACGGCAATCATGTTGCGTGTCTTTTTAATAGGGATGGCAGTGAAGTAGCCCTCGACGGAAACGGACGTATAAAAAATAATAAAACAATAATCATTGATCCGTGGGCAGATATATGTGATTTTGCAAATAATGTTTTGAAAGAATATCATTGTTTTTGGAACGAGCACTTTAAACCTGATAATGCATATACCGATAAAGCTACCGGTGAATATAATATTACTCAAATACGTAGCATGGATTTTTCGGACGAATTTTTGGCTCAAATGAAAAAGAGTTACCCTAATCTTTTATTAAAAAATATCCCATAAAAAAAAGAAGTAAGCCGTTTGCTTACTTCTTTTTTCTAGCTATATTATTCTATACTGCAGCGGCTTTTGCAGCTTCGAAACATTCTTTGCAAAGAACATCTCTGCCTTGTGTCGGATTAAAAGGAACCTGTGTTTCGCATCCGCATTTTGCACAAACTGCGTTAAACATTTTTCTTTTTCCTCTGTGCTGTTGTTTCTTAATTTTCCTGCATTCAGGACATCTTTTTGGCTTATTTGTTAACCCTTTTTCAGCATAAAATTCTTGTTCGCCGGCTGTAAAAACAAATTCTTTGCCACAGTCCTCACAAATAAGCGTTTCATCTTCGTACATTACCGATTCTCCTAATAATTGAATAACACCCGCTCATAAAATGAGCTATGCACACATTTTATCCGCATTGAATAACAAAGTCAAGCGTTTTGGGGGTAAATGTTACATTACTTACCCATTTGTAATCCGATAACAATTAACCCAATTTGCTCATTACAAACTGTATGTCTTTATCTCCTCTGCCGGATAGGTTAACCAATATTTTTTGATACTTCTTTTCTTTTGCAAGTTTAATTCCGTATGCAACAGCATGCGAGCTTTCCAATGCTGGAATAATTCCCTCGGTTCTAGAAAGTTCATAAAAAGCTTCTATTGCCTCATCATCACTTATTACAACATATTTTGCTCTTCCGATTTCGTTTAAATAGCAGTGCTTCGGGCCAACACCCGGATAATCAAGTCCGCTTGCAACAGAATATGCATTCGCCGGATTTCCTTCTTCATCCTGAAGTAATTTACATTTGAACCCATGGATTATTCCGTCTTTTCCGTAAGTCATACTTGCAGCGTTTTCGCCTGTTTTTTCACCTCGTCCGAGAGGTTCCACACCAAAGATATCAACCTCCATATCTTCCAAAAACCCGCTAAATAATCCTATAGCATTTGAGCCGCCCCCAACACATGCGACTATACAATCGGGAAGCGTTCCGGCCTGCTCCATAAACTGCATACGAGCTTCTCTGCCAATTACTGACTGAAAATGTTCTATTATCATAGGAAACGGATGAGGACCGACTGCAGAACCTATTGCATACATAGCAGTTTCGTATTCTTTTGAATACGCTTTAAACGCCTCGTCAACCGCCTCTTTTAAAGTTTTCGTTCCGGACGTGACAGATATAATATTGGCCCCAAGAATTTTCATTCTGTCAACATTCGGCTTCTCTTTTTGAATATCAATTTCGCCCATGTAAATATCGCATCCCAAACCCATAAGAGCTGCAGCTGTAGCAATTGCGACTCCATGTTGTCCGGCGCCTGTTTCTGCTATAAGTTTTGTTTTGCCCATTCTTTTTGCAAGCAAAGCTTCACCAAGTGAATGGTTAATTTTATGTGCTCCGGTATGGTTCAAGTCTTCTCTTTTAAAATAAATTTCACAACCGTATTTTTCGGATAAATTCTTTGCAAAATATACAGGTGAAGGTCTTCCTGCATAATTTTTCAGAAGATAATTCAATTCTGAATTAAAACCCTTGTCATCTTTAAATTTTAAAAATGACTCGGTAATTTTTTTAAATTCTTCTTTCAAGTTTTCAGACAAAAATTGTCCGCCATAATTTCCGTAAAAACCCTCATTATTTGGTAAAATATTACACTTTTCTGCCATAATAATCTCTCCCTATATATTTTGTAATAATCGATTTTGAATTTTTAAGAATCTTTGCTCCACGAGTTACTTTACACAAACTAACCTGCAAAATTCTAGCAACTTCCCTTTGTGTCTTACCCTCAGACAACATTTTGAGAATTCTAAGCCGCTTAGATAACGTCTCCAACTCCGGCTCGGTAAATATTTCGCTGAATATTTTTAACCCTTCGGAATTATCAGAATCTTTTAAAATACTTGTAAACTCAGTAATATCGTTCTCAATGTTTCTATTCATAGAAACATCTTAACTCGAATTTTTTTTTAAGTCAATGTGCTTCTATTTCATGCAACAAAAAAGGATGGCAATTAAGCCATCCTTTTTATCTATAATTATTCAATTAAACCATGCTCATTGGTCTTGGACCTGCATTAACGATGTCAGCCGGCATGTTCGGATATTTTTCAGCAAAATTATTTGCAAACATTTGAGCCAATTCGTTAGCAGCTCTGTCATAAGCCCCTTTATCTTCCCAAAGACCTCTTGCATCAAGCATCTCAGATGGAACATTCGGGCAAGATGTAGGATAATCTACGTTGAATACATCGTGGTGTTTGAATTCAACATTATCAAATGAGCCATTAAGTGCTGCTGTTACCATTGCACGAGTATAAGAAAGTTTCATTCTCTTAGCACCTGAAGAAGCACTTCCGCCTGCCCAGCCGGTATTTACTAAGTAAACTTTCGTTCCATATTGGTCAAGTTTGTCGCCCAACATCTTAGCGTAAACTGAAGCATCCATTGGCATGAATGGTTCACCGAATAGTGTTGAGAATGTAGGAACAGGTTCTGTAATACCTCTTTCAGTACCTGCTAACTTAGATGTGAAACCTGTTACAAAATGGTACATAGCAGCATTCTTGTCTAATCTTGAAATTGGAGGCAATACGCCAAATGCATCAGCCGTTAAGAATACAACAAC
>CAJOOA010000015.1 GCA_905236055.1 Candidatus Gastranaerophilales bacterium
CTCATAGTTTTAAAAGCATCTGCGCAATCTTTTCTGACTCGAAATCCGTTTACTTTAACGAGTTCATCCAACGGGCAATCTTTATAAAAGTAGTGAGTTATCCCGAATAAATTAATAATTTTGCCCGATTCCTTGCCGTTAATAATTTTGTCAAATTCTCGTTCCATATAATCCTCTTTCGGTATTATATCACACAACCGCATGACGCAGTTAATATTCAATAACGAAACTTTATGATAAAATATTCTTATTACAATAGAGAGTCTTTTAAGGAGATTTTGATGTACGGATTAATACTTGCAGGCGGTTCGGGAAGCAGATTGTGGCCATTATCCAGAGAGCTTTATCCAAAACAGCTTTTGAATATACAAACAACTGAAAGCTTGTTGCAATCGACTTTTTTAAGGTTAAAAGAATATATAAAACCATCTGATATTATAAGTATGACGGGAGTAAAGCACCTGTCAAACGTAAAATATCAGTTGTCTTCAATAGCTGAAAATCCCGTTGTTTTATCGGAGCCGATTTCGAAAAACACTGCTCCTGCCATAATCTTGGGTACAAAATATATTACGGAAACTTCTAAGACGGACCCCATTATTCTCGTTGTACCTTCTGATCACAAAATTAAGGACACAAAGCTCTTTATTGAAACCGTTAAAGCCGGTGAAAAAATAGCGGAACAAGGTTATATTGTTACTTTTGGAATAAAACCATCTTATCCGGAAACCGGTTACGGTTATATAAATACCTCTGATACAAAGATTTCTGACGGTTTTAAGGTTAACAAATTTGTTGAAAAACCCGATGAAAAAACTGCAGAAAAATATATTGCTGACGGTAATTACTATTGGAACAGCGGTATATTTATGTTTAAGGCCTCTGTTTTGCTTGAAGAAGCATCAAAATATGCACCCGATATTTTCGAAAAATTGAAAAACTTTGATTTTACAAAATCTTCAGAAATTCCGTTTACGGAATTCGACAAAATGCCTTCTATTTCAATAGATTACGCTATTATGGAAAAATCGGATAAGATTGCTCTTGTACAGTTGAAAAGCGACTGGAACGATTTGGGAAGCTGGAAATCTATATATGATGTCAGCAAAAAGGATGAAAACGGAAATGTTAAAATCGGGCACGTAATTGACGAGGGCTCTAAAAATTCATTTGTGTATTCTTCTTCAAAGCTTGTAGCAACAATCGGTTTGGAAGATATTATTCTCGTTGAAACTGAAGATGCGATATTGGCTTGCAAGGCAGACAAAACACAGGATGTAAAAAAGATTTTTGATACTCTAAAAAAACAAAATGATACAACCCATAAGGTTCACAAAACGGTTTATCGTCCTTGGGGGTATTACACTGTTTTGGGTGAAGGCAAGGGATTTTTGACAAAAATGATTCACGTAAATCCTGGACAAAAACTTTCCGTTCAATCTCATAATCACAGAAGTGAGCACTGGGTTGTCCTTGAAGGCAAAGCGAAGGTTGTGCTGGAAGGAGAAGATTATATTTTGAGTCCTGGGCATAGTGTTGATATTCCTGTTAAAGCAATTCACTCACTTCAAAATCCGTATGATGAAGATTTGAAAATTGTTGAGGTACAGAAAGGTGATTTGCTGATAGAAGAGGATATTATTCGCTACGAAGATATGTATGGCAGAGTGTAAATTTTAAAGATAAGGGAGGGAAATATGTTTAAAAATTTGGGGAAAGAATTACGTGATTTTATTTTGCGCGGCAATGTTATGGACATGGCAGTCGGTATAATTATTGGTGCTGCGTTCGGAAAAATCGTTGATTCACTCGTAAAAGATATAATTATGCCACCAATCGGATTTTTACTCGGTAAAGTTGATTTTTCGAATTTATATTTCACATTGTATCCGCTCGGAGAAAAATATGATTCTCTTGAGGCAGCTTCCGCTGCCGGTGCTGTAACAATAAATTACGGTTTATTTATAAATACAATCATAAGTTTTCTGATTGTTGCTTGTGCGATTTTTGCATTGATAAAAGTTGTTAATACAATCAGAGAGAATGCTAACAAGGAAGAAAATGCTGAAGTTGCTGCTACTGAAAAGGAATGCCCATATTGCTGCACAATGATTCCTATAAATGCAAAAAAATGCCCGCATTGTACTTCTGAATTGAATTAAAAACCTTAAAAATTTCATTCATACAAAGGGTTGAAATGGTAAATTACATGAGTTATAATATGTATATACAATTGTATATACTATTGAACTGAATAAAAAGGATTTTAGACATGACAATATCATTTAGCGGACTTGCGTCAGGGTTAGATACTTCCAGTTGGGTGGATGCGCTTGTTTCTGTAAAACAATCAAAAATAACTTCTATGCAGACTGATTTGCAGACTATTCAGTCAAAAAAGAGTTCATTAACGGCAACAAGATCTACTGTATCTGCTTTAAGAACCGCTATTGAAAAATTAACAGATAAGAAATTCGGCGGCACTTACGATTTGTTCAGCAAAAACAGTGCTATTTCGTCTGATGAAAGCATATTTACTGCAACAGCAAGTTCTGCTGCAATAAAACAAACTTACAATGTATCTGTTCAACGGCTTGCTACGATGACAAAGGCAACTTCTTTGAACAGCGCAAGCTCTATTGCGGATGATTCAACAAGACTATCAGGGCTTGGTATTTCTGCCGGTAAACTTACTGTATATGTTGACGGACTTAAAAATGTTGTAGAAATCGAAGACGGTGACACCATTTCAAATTTGAAAGCAAATCTCGCTGCTATTGGTGTAAATGCAAATATAGGTGAAGACGGAAAACTTTCTCTTTCGTCAAGTATTGCCGGCAAAACAATACATGTTGGTGCAACAACAGATACGACGAACTTTGTATCTATTACCGGTATGGGAGCTCAGGAAGACGGTTCTTATCTGTCTTCGGTTGCTCTTTATAAAGCTAATGCTTCAACAGTATTAACATCTGAAGATTCCGGTTTTAATACAAGAATAACTGCAGGTACTTTTACAATAGGAAATGCTGTTTTCAATATAGGTGAAAACACACGGCTTTCTGATATTATTAACCAAATTAATAATAATGATGAAGCACAAGTTAGCGCATACTGGGATGATACAACAGGAAAAATGACATTAACATCAACTAAAGAAGGTTCTTCGTATATTAATATTGAAGCAGGTACAAGCAACTTCACTGATGTTATGGGCTTTACCGAAACCACAAGAGACGGTGATAACAACATTCTCTCGCAGATAATGTATATTGATGCACAAACATTGGGTGAAAATGCAGAATTTACAATCAACGGAACATCAATGACCTCGACATCAAATACAATTACTTCTGATGTTTCAAGGTTGGCTGGAGTAACTTTGACCTTGAAGAAAGTAAGTTCTGAAGAAGATGGTGATTCAACGTTAAGAGTTGAACAAGACTCTTCTTCGCTTGTCGAAGCTGTAAAGAATTTTATATCAGCTTACAATGATACAGTAAACAAGATTGAAGAAGTTACTGCAAAAGGTGCTGATTTACAAAGAGAAACTTCATTAACAAGTTTGATGAGCACTTTAAGAAATTATGCAAACGGAAGCAATTCTTCAAACGGCGGAGCTTACAGATTGCTTTCTCAAGTAGGTATTTCAACAATGCAGGCAAATAGCGGAGATAATCTTTCTACCGCTACTAATACTCTTGAATTTGATGAAGATGCTTTCTTGTTGGCGTTGGAAGAAGATCCTGATTCTCTTGAAGCTTTAATTGGTAATGATAACGGAATCTTCGGACTTATGGAATCCGCTATTGAAACTTCTTTGAAAGCTGTTTCCGGTTACTTTGATGTAAAACAGTCTACCTTGGACAGTGATATAACTAAAGCACAGGATAAAATTAAGAGACAACAGGAAAAAGTTTCTACTTATAGAGCTCAGTTAGAAAAGAAATTTAGTGCAATGGAAACCTTGATTGCACAGATGCAACAAAACTACAGCTCCTTCTTGAGCTAATTGATTTTACATTAGGAATTCTATTAAGCAACCTGATAGCATGCTTATTATGAAAAGTATTGTGATGACTTTTACGGAATCTTTCAATGCGTTGTTTTTAATAAGTACCAAGAGCCCTAAGCCCGCGTTAGAGAGTAAGCCGCTCATTGCCGCACCAAAAGTTATTGTACCTTTTATGAGCATCATTGTTATAGCAATCGATATTGCACAATTCGGAATCAAGCCGATTATCGCAGCTATTATGCACTGAATAAAACCGTTTGCGTCATTGGCTAAAAAATCTGTTATGGGGAAGTGTTCCAGAGCATAATTAAGTACCAATGTAATAATCAATATGAATGACAAAATATTAATTGTATGCTGAATCGGGTGCAAAACAAGTTCAATCTTATTAACTCCTTCCGGTTTATGATTGCAGCATCCCTCATCATGAATATGTTCGTGTGCTTCTTCAAGAACTTCTTCAACGGAGTCTTGCTTGTTAATTATATCCGGATTATTAAAATGTCCCGAAATTATATCTATAAAATATCCGCCAAGGATAGCTATTAAAAGTTTCAAACCGACAATCGGAATTACAAGATGGGCTTTTTCAGGGTGTGCAAGAAGTATCGGTATTGTTTCATCAGATGTTCCTAAATAAACAGCAATCAAGCACCCCCTGGTTATCATTCTGCGTGAATACAAGCTGCTTGCGATTACGGAAAATCCGCATTGAGGAAATATAGATGCCAGCGCTCCTACCGCTACACTACGTTTTCTTGCTTTTTTTATGCAAGAGTCCATTTTATCGGAGAAATAAAATTCTATAACTTCAATCAAAACGAAAATAAAAAATAAAAACGGTAATAAATGCAAGCTGTCTACAATTGCATCCGCTATCCATTCTTCAAGGGGCAGTTTTTCGATTAATCCGTCAAGCGGGGCAAAAATCATTTCATTTAAACTGTTTATTCTTTCTAAAATTGATATAAGCATTATTTTCTCCTAATTAATTAAACTCTGATTATATTTATAAATCAAGGTCTTTATTTAATTTATCCGTAATTTTCCCATAATCTTTTTCAACCGGTGTAACGGAAGAATTTTCGATTACATCTAAGAATACTTTTTCGTTATGAATTTGGTTGTTCAATATCTTAGCCGTATCTTTACGAGCTGGAACAATTAAGGAAGTTTGTGTAAAATATTCCGAGGATTTTTTGTCTGCTAAAAATTGCACAAATTTGATTGCAGCTTCTTTATTTTTTGATGCTTTCGCTACAGCCCAGCCGGATGTATCGCATAGTTGAGGAGATTTACCATAGGGGAAATTAATAACTGCCCAATTAAATTTTGCTTTTTCGGAAATCTTTGGATACATCCATCTTCCAGACAAATAGAAAGCAAGTTTTCCTTCTATAAACATTTGGGCAAGGGTCGAACTTCCGACTTGACTTTTTCCCGGTGCATAATGATATTTTGTTTTTAAATCTTTGTAAAATTTAATGGCTTTTTTGCTGTTATCACTGTCAATTGTCAGGTTGAGGTTTTTGTCTGATACTCCACCTCCAAAGTATGCTAAATATGGGGATACCCAATATAAAGTATCTTCGTAGCTTATGCAAAAATTATTTTTATCGGTAACACCGGCACATATATTTAATAAATCTTGCAGTGTCCAATTCCTGTCGGGGAAAGGGGTTTTGTCTAAATTTACATACAAAACCAGATTTGAGATATCTCTTGGCACTCCGAGTATCTTCCCGTTATAACTTAAACCTTCTAGGGCTGGTTCATAAAAATCTTCTGTTTGAACATATTTGCTCAAATCTTCCAAATAATTTGCATAAAGCGGTAAATACAGATTGTTCAGAAAAATCACATCGGGTGGTGTGTTAGAAGCAAACATTAAGTGAAGTTTTTGAAAATAATTTTGAGGAATGTGAATAAAATTAACTTTAATATCCGGATTTTGAGTTTCAAAGTCAGTAATAATACGATTAATTATACCTGTTTCAGTAATTGAACCCCAAGAGGTGAAAGATATAGTTTCAACTGGCTTTTGAATGCAAGAGCATAATAAAAAAGGAATCAGTAATAAGAGTAAAAATTTTTTTATCATAAATCCATCACATATTTTATTTTTTCATTGTTTATTTCAGCAATAAACTTATTAGCACCGATTCTTATTAAGTATTGTGGATTTTTGTCATCAAGTCCGTAGTTTTTGCGAAGTATGATTTTTTCACTTCTTAAAGAAACATATTCTTTGATTTTTGTTATTTCAGAATCTTTGTATGCCAAAACAGCGTAACCGTTATTATATTTTGCAAGATAAAAACCAATATTTTCGGTTATCGAAGCAGAATCAATTATGTCATAATTTGTACCGTCAATTATACATTTTACGATTGAAGAACTTTTAGTTGTTGTATTTATATTCTCTGTTGCCGGCTTTTTATCTTTAGATTCGGATAATAATTGTCTTTTTTTATTTCTTTCGGCTTTCATTATTTCAATCATATTTATCAATTCTGTTGATTTCTGTTTATTTGTTCGTTTAGGGGGCTTTTGGCGTGTTAAATTTAAATTTTCTAATGAATTATCTTCAGTTTTAACAGGCATAGTCTGGTCTGAATAATTGTTATTTTCCTCTGGAGTTTCGCTTAAATGATCTTTCGGTTCGTCAGAATTATTTTCATCATAGTTGTTATCTACATCATTTGCGTTGTCAGTATCTGCAACATGAAAATTTTCAAATTGGTTGAATTCATTGCGAATATCTTCGATTGAAGGTGAATTTTCTTCAGGCGAGTCTTCTATATCATTATTTATTATTTCAAATTCGCGTGTCCCGTCATCAAAGGGTTTAAATTTTACATTCATAATACTGTTAAGAAGGGCGTTTTCATCTGCAACGTAAACCTCCGGTTCTTCTTCTTTGTATTTTTCAGGATGTGCAACTACATCTTTCAAATCAGGTAAACCGGTAATAGATAATTTCTGCACGGAATCAGAATATGAATAATCAACTGTTTGAACTTCTGCTGATGGAACAGAAACTTGTGATTTTCTGTTTTTTATTTCTTTTGCCAAGTTAGGCAAATCGAAGTCTGTCGATAAAGTGCTTACCTCGTAGCCCTCATTAAAATATACTGTTTCCGGTTTGACTTCGGATTTAATAGGCCTATTTCCTTGTTTTCTCAGGGCTTCTGATAAATTAGGAAGCAAGTCTTTAACATTTAAGGTTAAAATTTCTGATGGCTTTTTCCTTTCGGTTTTAGGTGCATTTATTTCTTTTTCCATTTCGGAGGTGCGGTTCGGATTGGTTCTTAAATCGCTAATAAAATCAGGGTCAAGTTCAACTGAAATAAGTTTTTTCAAAATATCAATATCATCGGAGTTAAATGTAATATTTTGAAATACGGTGTAGTCGGTAACAATTTTTTCCAGCATACCTTCCTTTGATGGCTTATTATTTGCAATCGGATTGGAAACTGTGTATTTGTTAATATCATTCATAACAGTATCGCTTATTTCGGATGCCATAAGCTCATTAAAGCAAGCTATATCCGCTTTAGAGAAGACGATTCCTTTGCTGCTAAGCAATTGCTCATAAGCTTCTTCGTCAAATCCGATTGAATTTTCATCTTCTTCCGGCGGCTTAATTTCTGAATCATCGAAAGAAAATCCGCTTAAAAAATCATCAAGTGCATCCGATTCGTATGATGAAATATCTGTATCATTTGTTTTTTCTGACTGTTTTTCTTTAAACAGCGCATCTAAATCCACAATATTTAATTCTTCTTGTGAATCTTCTTCTTGTTTTACAGTGCCAGAATCCTTTGAAGATAGAATTGCATTTATGGATTTTGAAGCTGATTTTGAATAAATATCATCCAACTTATTAATTGTTTTGCTAATTTTTGATTTTTTCTTATTTTTTTCCTGCTCATCTTTTGCATTTTCGTCAACATCAATTTGGAGTTTTTCGCCCATAACGTTTGTAAGTTTGTCTTGGGCTTTTATGTAAAAATATATGCTTGTAATAATTATGAAAATAACCAGTAAGCCCAGCATATATTGTTGGTAGGTATTATTTTCCGAGGTTACGACATTAGCTAAATCTGCAGATGAATTATCTGAAGTGAATGCTTCATTATCTTGCTCAGAGGTCTCAGAACCCACAGCACTATATTCGTTTATTTTATGTTTTTCTGCTGATATATCGGAAGAAGAATCTGTTTTGGGGTTTTCTATTTTACCATTTTTATAGGCATTTTTTGTCGTAAAATTATTGCCCGATTGCCGTTTATTTTCTTGAACTTCTTGCCTTTCTCTGTCTAGTTCATCTCTATTATGTTTTTGAGTTATTTCAGGTAATTCTTTAGAAGGCACATATAAAGCCGTGCTTGCATTTAAATTTATTTGGCCGGAGGTTCTTATTAAAATTTTCGTGTAACCCTTGTGGCCATCAGAATAAGGCATTTTCCGTACTTCAACGGATTCAATGCTGCCGGCTGCATCGGAAAGATTTGGTGTTGAAGCTTGGTTATCCATTTCGGGAAGCATTATTACATAAGTCGAAGCATCTTTTTTAATGGGTACAATGGTTTCTGTACAAGGTTTCTTGGTGTTTAGGACAATACCAATTTCATTTGTGCCTAACGCTTTAAACTCCATATCCATCAAGCAATTCTTATAATTATCTGCTGCGAATGAACCTGTCACGGAAATCGTGGCTGCTAATGTAAGAATTAATGCTCGCTTCTTAAAATCCATCATATTCAGTATTTTAGCATAATATCACAAATTAATACACAAGTTTACATATCTGTAACAACAATTCTTTTGTCGGAAGATATTTTTTCAATATTTAATACTGTATATAAATCAGTACTATTTACGAATTGGCATTCGTAATAACTTTCAGAAGAAACTTCCTGCGGCAATTCCTGAAATTCAAAGAGTTCATTCACCTTATCAACAAGTAGAGCAAGCTGTAACTCGTTATTTTCAATTATAATTACCGGTTTTTTTTCTTTGATTTCAGAATTGGGTAAATCCAAGAATTTTTTCAAGTTTATGACAGTAATATAATCGCCACGAAGGTTCATAATTCCTTCTATAAAGTTGGGGGTCCCGGGAATATTCGTTATATTTACGTCTTTTATTATTTCTTTTACGTAATCCAACGAAATGCAATACAAGTCATTATTAAGGTTTAATGAAATATATTTATCTTTAGATTGGCTGTTACCTGACATAAATCTCATGGAAGATTTATCAACCATATCTTTAGTTCGCTGAAGCATAATTGCCTTAGAGCTTTCATCCTGAGGGAAAAGAGAAGGTATGTCATACTCTTTGCCATCAGTATTATGATTTTTTAGTAAAGATTCTATTGCATAAATATTTAGGATGAAGACAGTATCTCTGTCATTTCTGTACAAAGAATCTATTATCATATTGTTGTCTACAAATGGAATCTGATCAACCATAGAGGTCTCAAAGGGAAGAATTCCAATGATTTTATCTGTAATGATACCGAAAATAACTTCGTCTGTCTTTACTATAAGGAGTTCATTATTAACATTATATGGAGTCACATTAATATTGAGGTAGAATCTTATATCAATGACGTTAATTACAAAGCTGTTATATTTTAATAACCCGACAATATTGTTTGGAAGTTTTTGAGGATAATCAAGAGTCGGCAATTTCATGATTTCAAGTACATTTTCAGTGTTAACGGCATACTGATTTTCACCAACTTGAAAATATAAATGATTACTTCTTTTCTGCTCAATAAAATTATCGCTCATATAAAACCACCCTGTTTCTGCCGCCTTCTTTTGCTTTGTATAGTGCATCATCGGCAGATTTTAATAATTCCGCAGTGCTTGAAAATTCCTGATAATTCATTGTTAATCCTATACTTATGGTAACTCTGGCCTTCACTCCGTTGTATTCGAAGTCATAATTTTCAACCATACTTCTAAGTCTTTGAACAGGAATTGTAGCACCGTCTATGTTAGTTTCCGGCATAATTACAACTAATTCTTCTCCGCCGTATCTGTATAGTAAATCAGTTTTCCTAAATGATTGTTTTAGTAAATCTGAGACAGTTTTAAGAACATAATCTCCGTATTGGTGTCCGTATGTGTCATTAACTTTTTTAAAGAAGTCTATATCCATAATTGCCAATGAGAAGTCTGCAGGGTGACGTTTAGTTCGGTTAAATTCTTGTTCCAACCCTATTTCAAACTGTCTTCTGTTATAAAGTCCGGTTAAGCCATCCAATACAGACATAAATTCTTTTTCGGTATATTGATATTTCATTTTAAACAATGCGAGAAGTTCGCTAATCATAATATCAAAGAAGCCAAAAGAAGAGTAATTTATATTGGCCCTGGTATAGAAACATATTCCGCCGATAAGCTTTCTGTCAAAAACAAGCGGTATAATAATTTTTGAAGTGAAATCAGAAATTTGATAGTCAGTTTCTTTGCCCAAGAGCATTTTTACGACTTCAAACTTTGAATTTTTTATAACTTTTTGCTCTTCCATATTTCTAAAGAAATCGTAGCACACATCATTGAGCAAATTCTTTGAAAGATTTCGCCCCAGAGTATCTATGTATAATATATTTTCTGCAAAATCATCCGGAGAAGCAAAATATATACCGGCAACGTGATATTCAACAAATGAACTCAATAAAGAAAAGAGTCTTTCTACGAGTATTCTTTCGTAGTTTAAAAAGTCGTTGAGGTTTCTGAATTCGTTTGAAAATATACTTTTTAACAGCAAATCATTTAAAACGCTGTTTAGTTTTAACTGCGCTGAACTGGCTGAACTAGCATTTTCAATAAGTGCTTTTTTGTATTCGTCTTTTAGTGGATATCTTTTTACGGTGGAAATTATATTTGAAGCAAGTGCCTTTATATCAATTGTTTTTGATAAAAACAATTGTGCTCCTGCTTTTTTGCCCCAGAAAGCATCAATTTTTTTATCCATGACCGTCAATAAAATAATAGGTATTTTCTTGGTGTCATCCCCATTTTTAAGCATACGACAAAGCTGATATCCGTCTATTCCGGGCATCACAATATCGGATACCACGATATCGGGTGCAAATGTATATACCTTTTTGTAAGCTTCCGAACCGTTAGTAGCTGTATCTACTTCAAAACCTGAAGATCGCAAGCCCTCTGTCAGGAATTTTAATTCGGTTGCAGTGTCCTCTACAAGTAAAACTTTGATTGCCATATTCAATAAGATATTCCAATTTTGTCAGTTTTATTATAAAATGATTATATACTAAATACTTAAAAAAAACTATAGGAGAGAAATTGTGTTGGAAGATTTTAATTTTGGGTTGGGTAAGAAGTTTAACATAAAATGCGGTATCGATATTGCCGTGTTTATAGCGATATTGGGAATATTTATTTCAATTTTCCTAAAATACGAAATAAGCCCGTATGAGGGTTTAATATATTCAGCAATAATACTGGTATTGTTCCTTCCGGCACATATTATTACAAAAGATTGGATTTCAAGAGCAATAAAAAAATCTCTTTCTCAGCAATCAGATACAGTGTCTGACGCAACAGCTGAAATGGTAGAAATCTTTGATTCGCAAAAGAAAATTTTTGAAAATCTTTCTGAAAATACAAAAAATATTTCAGAGCTCGTAGGAAAGCTTAAAAATTTATCTCTTGAAACAATAAATACTTCCAGAGATACGGAAAAACAAATAAATCAATCAATTGTGTATTCGCAAAAGGAGCACGAATCAATTTCGACAAATGCTGAAAAAATGCTGGTTCTAAGACAAAAAGTACAAATGATAGCGGAACTTATTTTGGAACTTTCAGAACACACTCAACAAATAGGTAATTCAATTGGCGTTGTTGATGATATAGCAGAACAAACGAATATGCTCGCATTAAATGCCGCAGTAGAGGCAGCAAGGGCCGGAGAACATGGTAAAGGTTTTGCGGTAGTTGCAGGAGAAATTAGAAAACTTGCCGATGAGTCAAAACAAGCAATTACAAAAATTACAACATTGACAAGTAATATTCAATATACAACCAATTCAACTGTTATGGCGACAGAAGAGGGTTCTAAAGAAATTGAATCTGTTGTAAAAGATATTGATACGGTATCCTATAATTCCGAGAACCTGCTAAATCAAATTTCAGGTGTACTTGAATCGCTCGAATCTCTAAATAAAAATGCGGAAAAACAAAATGAAATTATTGAAAAGTTGAATCGTATGGAAGATGAAAATTCAAAGATTTCGGCAGATTTGACAATGTTAATTTCATCCAGTGCAGATAAATTGGCTAAACTGGGGAATTTATCGGAAGAAATAAAAAATTCAGCAAAAGAAGGCTAGTATAATTGGATTTGCAGGATAACGACAACAATAATCAAGAGTTGATGAGTATTTTCCAAACTGAAACGGAAGATATTATTGAGCGCATTTTCGATAGTCTTTTGCAACTGGAGAAAAACACTGCAAATAGGGACTTGTCAGCTTCGCTCTACCGTGATATGCACAGCTTAAAAGGTGCAGTACGTATGGTTGGATATAATAATATTCAAACCATAATCCATAAAATTGAGGATATTTTCGATACGGTAAATACCGCAAAAGTTTGTTTGGATGTAGAAAAAATACGTATAATAACTAAAGCTATCGAAATAGTTTCCAACTATTTGCAGGAGTCAATTAAAAATAATCGTGAAATTACAGGTGAAGAATTTAATGCTACTATTTCGATGCTCGATCAAATTAATAATGTTGATTTGCCTGAAGAAATAAACGGTTCTTCCGGTGTAGAATTGCCTGGGCTAGGCAATTTAATGGAGATAGCAGGTGGTGCTCCACCCTCTATGGTGTCAGACCCTCTGGCTGATTATGATAAATCTTGTATTGAGCATCAGGAAGAAATAAATGACCTTTTTAATCATTGTTTCGAATTAGTAGATGAAATTGTACCAGAAGAAGAGCATCAGGAAACCGTTATTTTAAAAGAAGAAATCAGTAAAATATATGAGTATGTCAAAGATAGCGGGATGTATGAAGTTAAGAACGCATTAGAAAATGTAATGGCAAAGTTGGATTTTGTTATGAATGCAACTAATATCTTTACAATCAGCGAAATTTTGGAAATGCGAAATACTCTTAGTTCTGCAGCAGCCAAGTTTAATACATGTTGTATAGGTGATACATCTACGGGAATTTCATTTTTTGATGTTGCCGAAAAAATTTCAATGCTTCAAAGCAGTCCGGTTTATGCAAATGAAATAAAAGATGATGTATTAAAAATAAAAGAAACTGTAAGCGACACCGGAATTGTAGAAATAATCAATATGATTACGGAGATATTGAATTTTATTATAGAAAATTCCGTCCAACTTGAAGAACAAATGTCCCAAACTCTTAAAAGCGCTCTGGAATACTGTGCAACTCCAAACACCGGTATTGATGGTGATTTGATAATTCAGCAATTGGAAATTATGAAGCAATTGCTTGAATTGAATTTCAAAAAGGATACCGGAATTACGGAGATAAAAAATCTTTCTGCGCAGACTTCTATATCCAATAAATCTACTACAGAAATTAAAACTCTGCATGTCAATGCACAAAAACTTGATTTGCTGGTTAATTTGCTCGGAGAGCTTATTATAACTAAAATCAAGGCGGAGAAAAGTTTAGAAAAAATCGATGGTATTAAAAATTCAAACGAAAATTGCCAAAAAGATTTATTAAAAACATCAAACTATTTGAGATACTACAACAGAAAGTATTTACAGAATGGTAATGGTGATCAATATACTACAACGTTTGTAAAACAAGTGTTTGGTTTGCTTTCGGATATTACTCAGAATGTTTCTAGAACTATCTATGATTTAAATACATTATATCGTTCTTCAAAAGAGGACGATATTAAAATGCGTCTTATAATAGACGAAATGGAGTCAATGGTTAAAAACATAAGAGTTTTGCCTATTTCGACAGTTTTTAATTCTTTCACAAGAATGGTAAGAGATATTGCTTCAGAAAAAGGAAAAGATATTGATTTTGAAATACAAGGCAATGACACATGCGCTGATAAAAAGATTATAGAAGAAATCAAGACGCCTTTGATGCATATTTTAAGAAATGCAATTGACCATGGTATTGAAACTAAGGAAGACCGTATTCTAGCAGGAAAAAGTCCGGTAGGTAAAATACTTTTATCTGCGAAACAAGATGATAATAAAGTTATGATTGATGTTGTAGATGATGGCCAAGGATTTAATCTTGAAAAAATCAAAGAAAGAGCTGTATCCAGAGGATTTCTTACTCAGGAAGATATAGATACGATGACTGACGATGCTATTATGAATATAATTTTCTGGCCCGGGTTTACGACGGGAGATTCTATAACAAGCATTTCAGGCAGAGGTATCG
Organism: Candidatus Gastranaerophilales bacterium; assembly: GCA_905236055.1. Taxonomy (GTDB): domain Bacteria; phylum Cyanobacteriota; class Vampirovibrionia; order Gastranaerophilales; family Gastranaerophilaceae; genus CAG-196. The sequence continues at coordinate 14,460 of CAJOOA010000015.1, forward strand.
GTCTAGATGTCGTAAAGACAAAGATTTCTCAGTTAAACGGAAAAGTTAAAGTTATATCCGAATTTGGCAAAGGAAGCTGTGTTCATATCGAAATACCGGTTACACTTGCTACTTTGAGGGTATTTCTTGTTAAAATTTCGGAACAAGCATTTGCAATACCAATACAAATGATAACGACATTCATTCTTAAAAGACAAGATGAAATAAAAACCAATAATGGCAGTCGTTCGATTATGTTTAACGATAAAATTTTGCCATTATATTATCTGTCGGACATCTTGGGATTACCTACAACTCCAAGAGGTGAAAAAGAAACAGTTCTTATAATTGAGGCAGATGAGAAATCGATTGGTTTGGTTGTGGATAAATTGCTTGGTGATCAGGATATACTTCAGAAAAAACTATCACCGCCGTTATACAAAGTTAAAAACATATCCGGAATCACGAATTTGGCGTCAGGGGAGTTGTGTCTGATATTAAATATGCAGGATATTTTGAATTACAACTTTAACAAGGCAATTCAATCTTCCACGACGGCATTATTGCCTGATGATGCAATGTATTTCAAAAACATTCTTGTAGTGGATGATTCGGTAACTTCTAGAACAATGCTTAAAAACATTTTAAGCGGTGTAGGATATTCTGTCGAGACTTCTCCTGAGGTATCGGATGCATTTGTTAAACTCAAAATGCATAATTTCGATTTGATTATAACAGATTTAGAAATGCCTAAGATAAATGGCTTCAAGTTTGTCGAGATGCTGAAAAATGATGAAATGTATATGGATATACCTGTAATTATGGTAAGTTCAAAGCCAAAACAAAAGATTGCTGCTGAATTAAGAAATCATGATATAGAAAATTATATTCAAAAGGATTCGTTCAATCAGGATGAATTTGTAGAGAATGTTAAATTAATCCTGAGTAAAAATCATCATTAATTCTTCTTATTTAAATAATCGGATATTTCTGATTGGATTGTATTTGCTTTCAGAATATATTTTGAAAGCTGCTTGTATTTGTCTGTTGTTTCACCGTATGGAACGGTCATTGTAATTAATTTGTCTACGCTTTTGTTGATATTTTCAAGCGTTGAAAGAGATTTTTTAACCTTGAGGGCAGACGTAAGTTTCAGTGGCATTTTAGACAGCAATGATTCTGAAATGCCGGAAAGTTTGGATTTTAAAGTTATAAAATTACTGCCTAATGTTTTTTTAACCACGGATGAAACTGAGTCTGTAATCTTTGCTGACAACGTGGCTTCGTTATATGCATCAAGTAAATCTTTATGTTCTTTTCTAAGCGTATTTAATTTATATTCCAAATCTTGTTTTTTATTTAAATCGATTATTTCTTCCGCTGCATTAATTTGTTCTTCTATGTCTTTAATTTCACTTTCTGTTCTTGAAATTTTGTATTCGAGCTTAAATACCTCATCATCAATATCTTTGTAGGCATCTTCTTTAAGAATGTTTGAATCATAATCATTTAGGCGGCGTGAAGATTCGGACCTTCTTGTCATACCGGAAGAAAACGGATTTTCATCTTCCGAAAACAGTTTTTGAAAATTGTCATTTTGTCCTAATAATTTAGTTAATTCGAATATGTCGGTATTCTTATTTTCCATAGAAACATTATATCAGATTAGTGTATTAAATCAAAGCTTGATGGCAATATCTTCTTTCATTTTTATTGCCGGAAAATATGAAGGAATTATTTTTAAGCATTCTTCTAAACAATAGTTTGCTTGTTCAAAATTTTGCATGCTGTAATAAAATTTTGCTGCCATAAAATGAAGTTCAGGGTCTTTGAATAACAAATCTTTGGATTTTTCCATATATTCAAGCGCTGAATTGTACATTTTGTTTTCATACATTACTCTGGCCGTATATTTGTACACTTCCTGATTATATTGAGATAATATTTCTAGTGAATTCAACAGTTTCTCAATATAATCCAATTTCTGATTTTTAATAATAAAATCCAAATCGATTTCATAAAAATTTCTTATTTCAAAATAAGTTGGGTAGTATTCAATACAGCCCGACAATATGCTTGTCAATGCTCGGCCCCAATGTGCGCGTGGCGAATCCAAAGATTCAAAAATGGCGTTTGCTGTTTCCAAGTCATCATTTAGAATTGCCAAATATGCATGCTCAATACTTCTGGCTTTAAAAGTACTATTAGTAACCTTGTCATCGAAAAAAAACATTAAATACCTGATCTATTTATTATTGTTATTATTTTTTTTAATAATAAATTTAGACTTCTTTGGCTGATCTATAATTATTTCACCTGCTTCGGAAGTTTGTTCAACCTTGTCATTCAGCTTAACATCATTTTTCTTTAATAAATCGGAAACAGAATCAACCGCATTGACATTGGTATTTTTACCAACAAGGTTAGCAAGTTTAATTTGGTAATAAATTTCTTCACGGTAAATTTTTACATCTTTATCAGCTTCGATAGCAATCTTGCATTGACCGTTTCTGGACTCAACAATAGTAATGACAATGTTGTCATTAATCATAATTTTTTGACCGTTTTTTCTTGAAACTACTAGCATTTTTGTCCTTAACTAAACCTTTTTGAATAATGGGAAACTGATGTCATAGCCCGAACCTGAAAGTATTATTTGTCCTGCAACTTGTTTTTCAAGATTGAAAACAATCGGTGCAAGGAGATTTATTGTTGTTCCGTGAGGATTGTCTTGAGGAATTGAAGCTATATTCATTACGAGCAAATCTTCAACACTCGTTATGGAAAGCTTTTCGACAACTTCATCCGGCAAGTCTATGGAGTAATCCATATTCATACCGAATACTGAGATAATAGGGAATGCAAGTGACGGATCTTCTGTCGATTGCAGCCATTTGAAGAAGCTATCTTGATTTGGTTCGAGAATAACGAATTTTCTGAGTTCGCCAAAACCTATAATAGGCAGCTTAAAATCAAAAACTCTCGCTTCCTCTACTTCTATTTCACCAAATCTGACCGTATTTATTTTCATCTGCTGACTCTATTCCTAAAACCCTAATGACATTCCGTTTGTAAGCATTGTTTGTATTAAACGCGGATCCATGTTCGCGAAATTTTCAATATTACTCAAAGAACGTTGAGAACCTGTCAATAACGATAAATCGGAATAATTGTTCGTACCGAAATTTAGTAAACCTGCATTTTGAAGAGTTCTTACGGCTGCAACAATTTCGTCATTGTTCGGAGCTTGTGAAGGAGCATTCATTGATGAAAAATCCTTGTATTCTTTGAATTTTTGAGGATTTATATTGTCATCGCGATTCATATCACGCATCATTTGTTCTATTTTTAATCTTTCAAACATTTCCATAGCTTCTTCTGAGAAACCGGAAATGCTTTTCCCTCTTATAAACTGATCCATTGCATCATCATATTGAGATTCTTGACATTTGTCCGGATCTTCAAGACATCTTTTCCCTTTTTCGGCATATCTTCTCAGATTACTTTTTTCGGTAGAAAGTGAAAGTGCTTTTTCATAGTTTGCTATTGCTTCATCTTTTTTACCTATCTGAGCTGCGGTCATAGCTTTATAGTAATAACTCAGCGGATTAGAAGGATCTTTTTTAATGGCAGCTTCCACTTTTTCATAACAGCCGGAATAGTTTCCTGCTTTGTAATATTTTATTGCATCGGCCAAATCCGAATTGGTTGTGGTTTTTGCAAACGAAGCATTTATTGTTGGTATTAACATAACTGCCATTAAAGCTATTACTAAGTTCTTTTTCATATCAACCCTTCTTTTTAAACATTAATCATGATAATAATACAGCAATATTAGTGAAAACTGAATACATTACATGGTTTAGTATACTACATTTTATAATGATAACAGTGCCGGTGTCAATAAATAATCTGCCAGCATCTTTTCAACGAATATTCCGTAACAATTGTTCATTTCTTTTATAAAATAACATGGGCTTGTTACATTTACTTCTATGATTTTGTTATTTATAACGTCAAGCCCAGCCATTTCTATGCCCATTGAATAAAGCTTTTGGGCTATTGGTGTAAAATATTCCAAATCTTTCCCGGTAAGTTCAGATTTGACAACAAAATTATCTGAATGATTGTTAAATTTAAAATCATCACCTCCCGGAAGCTTTTTAATGCTGTAAGGTAAAATTTTATCCCCGAGAGTCAGAACTCGAATATCTCCGTTTTTAACCTCCGGAATATACTCTTGTACCATAGCAAGCGCTGTTTCGTTCTCAGTAACGGTATTAATAATTGTATGCGTATTCGGATCTCCTTCATAAAGATACATAACTCCTGAACCGAAGCATCTGTTTAACGGTTTTAGAACGATTTGCTTATGTATTTTCAGAAAACTTTCAATATCATTCATAGAAGAAGTTACAATATTTGGTGCCATATACTCGCTAAAATATAAACTATGTAACTTTTCATTAAAGCTTCTTATTGCTTTGGGTGAATTTATAACTTTCGTATTTACAAAATCGAAAATATAGGTTGCATTTATGTAATTTATGTCGACAGGAGGATCAGGTCTAAACATGACCAAATCAAAAGAATCTATTTCTTTATCCGAAATAATATTTTTGTAAAAAATGTTGTTTTCTGAAACAAAATTTTCATAACATTTGGCGAATGCTTTTGTACCGGAAAGATACAATTGCGGGATGGTTGTAATCCATACTTCACATCCCCTTTCAAGAAATTCTTTAATCATCCAAAAATTTGTTACCAAATTGTTAAATTCAAAGTATTTAAGCTCGATCTTGTCGATTACAAATAGAATTTTTTGCATATCCGCCCCTTTTCAGTTCTATTATATTTTAACACAAAAACGCCATATATTATGGAATAAAAACGAGTTTAGGTTCTTAAAATTAGACAATAGGTTTTAATTATTGTAAAATAGCTTTATAAATTAAGGAGATAAAAATGCTTAAATCAATAATTCTTGCAGCGGGAAAAGGTACAAGGATGAAATCCGAAACTCCTAAGGTTTTGCACGAAATCTTTAATAAGCCGCTTTTGGGTTATGTAATAGAGGGGGTAAATGATACCGGTTTGGCTGACGAAAATATCGTAATCGTAGGGCATCAGGCAGAAAAAGTTGAAGAATATATTGAAGCAAATTATAAAAATGCAAAAACAGTTCTCCAATCACCGCAGTTGGGAACAGGGCACGCCGTAAGTATGGCACTTCCTTTACTGAATGATTATGACGGCGAAGTAATTATTCTCTGCGGTGATACACCTTTAATCACTTCTGAAACAATTAAAGATTTTGTGGAATTTCATCGTCAGGAAAAAGCAGACTTGACTGTTATGAGTGCGATTTTTGACAATCCGACAAATTACGGAAGAATAATAAGAAATTCTGACGGCTCACTAAATTCTATTGTCGAAGAAAAAGATGCAACAGCTGAACAAAAGAGGGTAAATGAGGTTAACGCCGGGATTTACTGTCTTAACTGGTCTAAAATTAAACCTGCTTTCAAAGATTTAAAAACAAACAATGCTCAAGGTGAATATTACCTTACCGATATCGTAAAATGGGCGGGGGGTAAATCTCTTAAAACTATGGCATATACACTTAAAAATAATGAAGAAATCTTTGGTATAAATTCGAAAGCCAATCTGGCGGAAGCATCCAAATTGCTTAATAAAAGGATTGTTAAAAAACATCTTGATAACGGGGTTACAATAATTGATCCGGATACAACCTGGATAAGTCCTGAAACGGAGATTGAACCAGATACAATCATTTACCCCTCTTGCTATATCGAGGGTAAAAATAAAATCGGTAAAAATTGTAAAATCGGACCGTTTGCCCACCTCAGAGGGGATGTGGTTCTTGAGGATAATGTCAAAATCGGAAACTTTGTCGAGGTCAAGAAAACAACTATTAAATCAAATACAAACGCCTGCCACTTAACCTATTTGGGCGACAGCGAAATCGGCTCTAACGTAAATATCGGTGCCGGAACGATTACAGCTAATTATAATCCGCTCACAAAGGTAAAAAGCAAAACAATAATCAAAGACAATGCAAAAATTGGTTCAAATTCCGTTCTTGTTGCTCCTGTGACAATAGAAGAAGGCGCAAATGTAGGCGCTGTTGGTGTAATTACAAAAAATATACCGGCATGGGCGCTTGCAATCACACGTTCACCCCTTAAAATTATTGAAGGCTGGGTTAGGGGTAAGTAGTTCTATCGGTTGTAATTTTGTCATTATTACGCACCTTGGTTTTGCGCAGAGTATTTGTTAAATCACAATCGGCAATCGCCTTACTTCATAAAACAGCTTTGCGTTTTTAACGAATTCTTTAGGATTTGCGCTGACGTAGAATTCTTCCAAACCAGTTTTGCCGGCGGAGTTTAACATTCCTGATTTTGTCAAATCTGATTTAATAAATTCAACAAATATTTCCGCAGGGTCAAGGAAAATATCCTCCGGGGCATATTTAGTCAGAGTTTTCATAAGGTATGGGTAGTGGGTACAGCCCAAAATTATTTTGTCCGGCTTGTTCAAAAGCATTGTTTTTACTTTTTCACTCACATCCACAACACATTCTTCTGAATCCGCAAGCCCATTTTCTATATAGCTTGTCCAATTTGGGCAAGCTGTTTCGTAAACTTGTATCTCAGGGTTATATTTTTGTAACTCTCTTTTATATGCACTTGTATTGATGGTTGCTGTCGTTGCAAAAACGCCGACTTTTTTCATTGTTATATCGGAGATTACCTTTGCACAGGATTGGATTATCGGGTAAATTTTGAAATTATATTCATTCTTAATTATTTCGTAAGTCGTTGCAGAAGATGTATTGCAGGCAATTACAACTGCTTTAACTCTTTTTTCTTCAAAAAAATCTAAGATTCTTCTTGAACAGCTCAAGAGCTCGTCTTTAGATTTGCTGCCGTAAGGCATATTTTTCAAATCCCCGAAATATATAGTGTTTTCATTGGGTAATATTTTTTTAAATCTTGCATAAACGGATAATCCGCCTACACCGGAATCAAAAAAACCCAGGGGTAAATATTTGATTTGATTATTAATATCTGTACTTCGTTTCATTGAGTTCTCCATTTACCCCCTATTTACCCTTCAGATATTCTATTATACCATCAGCAATAGCTTTTGCGGTTTTTTGTTTTCTTGAATCTGTTATGATTTCATTTCTTTCCTCAGGATTTGATAAAAATCCGATTTCACAAAGTATTGCAGGGCAAGTCGTGTGATTAATTACATAGAACTTAGACTTAAATAGTCCTCTGTCATTTGAATCTCGCAATTCTTTTACAAAATGCTTGTGAACAGTTTCTGCAAGCGGTTTGCTGTATTCGTGGTACCAATGTGTTTCGATTCCGTTAGGTGTTTCCGAAACTGCGGAATTCACGTGAATACTTACAAATATTTCGGGATTTTCGGCTTCAGAGAAATCTACTCTTTCTTCCAAAGAAAGATAGCTGTCGTCAGTTCTTGTAAGCACTGCCTTGATTCCTTTTGAACGTAAAATTGCCTCTACTCTTTGTGAAATATCCAACGTAATATCTTTTTCGTTTATTCCTTCTCTTATTGCGCCGTAATCCGAACCGCCGTGACCAGCATCAATCACTACCTTGCCGTAATTTTTACCACGTTTTGCGGGTTTTTCAACCGGTTTTTCCTCTTCAGGGCCTTTTGATACTGTCAATCTCAGGGCTTTACCGTCGAGGCTTTGTTCTGTTTTTATAATATCTTTTTTGTTAATTTTCATTGATAATCTGATGCCGGTTTTGGGAAGCAGAGATATGACAGCCTGTTTGAAGGGCGAATTTTCAAGAGTTTTTGTCAAATCCTGTTCGTTGTAACTTTGAACATTAAAGAAATACAGGTTCAGCGAGTTGTCGGTTCTCATTATTGAGTGTACGATTGGCGAGGTGAAGGAAAGAATAAGCTCGCCGGTCTTGGAATCGATTTTTTTTACAAAAGCTTTGTGCAGATTCGAAGGTGTATTTTCCAGAGTTGTGTGGTCTAAGTAATCTGAATTTATCAGATACAAGGACTGAGAGTCTTTAGAAAAAATCGGCATATATTTTTCTGCGTTTTCGGAGGTAACGACAACTCTTGCCGTGTTTATATCAAATTGCCCGATTTTAGCGGTATCATTGCCATTTTCTGCCTGACATATTGGAATTTCCCTGTTTCGGTAAATCTTTTCTAAATATGTGTTGGGTAAATCAATTACCATTCTCTTCGGAGAGGTGAGGTAGAAAACTCTCGAGGTTGTTAATTGTCCGATGCCGCTTACAAGCAGACCTTTATTTTTCGATGTGTATTGGTTTATGAAATACTTTGTACGTAATTTGAGTTTTGATGAAAGATCAACCGAGATTGAGGTGTCGTAAGTTTTGCCGTCTGTGTTTGAAAGCGTAGTGCCTTCAAATGCTTTTTCAATATCTGCGATAGTGGCATTCGGAGATTTTTGAGCTGCATCAATCGGAATTCCGGTTTTTTGTACAAATTGTGAACTTACCGTGATATTGGAATATGGTTGTTTTGCGGCAGTTTCATCATAAATCAGGTTGAAATAATCATTTGTTATTTGAGGCGTAGTTGCGACCAGAATAATGCTTCCGCCGGAATTAATAAGCTTGATTTTAGAGGTATCAAAATCTTCTTCAAAAGTGACAACTGCTCTTACTATACAAGGGTTTGTATCAAATTGTGCAAGCCGAACTTCTTTTATTTGGCTCTTTTCAAAAACAAGCTGCTGTTTTTCTCCTATGAGAACGGCGTTTTCTATATCAAAATATACTCTGTTCGGTTCTGAAAGCCGTACGAGTTTTTGCACCGGCTGAAGTTCTTCAATATTGTTTGGATTTTGAGTATTGATTGAAATAACCGAAGAAAAAGTATCATAAGTCAGCCCCATAACCTTAATTGGCAAAGTGTCAGCAAATGATTGGTTTATAAAAATGAATATATAAGCTAAAAATATTGTTATATAGAATAAGAATCTCTTCATTATTAATCCGTTGAGCAACGCTCAAATGTGTTTCAACCCAAATCCATAAAACATATTAGCAGAAAAATGAACAAAAAAAAAGCACTTGGTTAGAGTGCTAAAGTACGTGTTTCGAGAGTTATACCTTATTAAACTTAAAAATTCATACCGCTTTCATACCTGTAAAATTTGTATATCAGGTTATCACACATTTCCCTTAAAAATTTAACAATTATTTCAATGCTGTCATTAAAGTTATACATTCCCGGTAGCATATACATGTTTCATACTCCTGTAACTATCTTTACGTCATGTATTACGGCATATTTTTCAAAAACTTTAGGGAAAAATATAGAATTGTTACAATTCTTAATAAAGTGATATGGGGTGAAATCTATATTTCGATGGTCGAATATTGCGAAATATTAAGCGAATTTACAAAATTTTACAAACGCCCAAAATCCTTGTTACAATTGTTATATGATATGAGTCGCTTTGTGTCTGCGCTAGCAAATTATTTTTTTACGGGTTTTATACATATCAAAAGTCAACCAATTTAACAAAAGAAAGGTTTTTAAAATGCAAGTACAATCAATCAACAACCATTCGGCTCGTCAGCTAAATTTTGAAGGTAAATTTAATATAAGA
>CAJOOA010000016.1 GCA_905236055.1 Candidatus Gastranaerophilales bacterium
GTTTCTGAAGTCGCAGGCGCAACAGCCGCTGATTCAATAAGAATTCTTTACGGTGGTTCAGTTAAACCTTCTACAATTGAAGAACAAATGTCGCAGTCTGATATCGACGGAGCATTAGTTGGCGGAGCAAGCTTAAAAGCTGAAAGCTTCAACGAAATCATTGCAGGAACAATGAAAGTAAGCGTTTAAACAAAAATAAAAAGGGAACCTTTTTAAGTTTCCCTTTGAAAATAATAAAAGGCGGAGTTTAAAACTCCGCTTTTTTAATTTCTCTCTCTTAAACTTTTGTGCTCTCTTTTAAATCTTTTTCAACTTTTTTTACTGAATTCGTTTTTGTCGGTACCGGTTCGGAATTTGCATCGACTTCCATATCTTCAGAAACAGATTCAATCTCTTCCGAAACTTCACTCTCCTCAACAGTTTCAGCTTCAGCGACTTCTTCTTCTAAATCTTCATTTTCGGATTCAGAATCCTCATTGGTTTCCTCTGTTTCTTCCTCTTCAGAACCCTCATCCTCAGCTACAGCTTCTTCTGCTTTCTTCTCTGCAGCTTCTGCGATTGCCTTTTCAATCTCTTCCTCGTCTTTTGCCCTTATTACAGGGATTGAAAGCATAAGTGCAACTTGATCGCCTTCTTGTTCAAAATTCAGTTCAAGGAGCTCTTTATCCATTTCTAAATATTTAGAAAGGAGATCAACAAGTTCTCCACGCATTTGCTCAAGAATTTTCGGAGTAAGATTGGTTCTGTCTTGCATCAACACAAGTTTCAATCTGTTTGTTGCGACTGATTTTGAAGCTTCATCTACAATTTCTTCTTGCGGGCGGAAAAATTTTGCAACCGTATTATAAAAATCCGTCAAAAGTCCCATCTTACACCTTCGCTTTCAGCTTAGCAAAAACATTTTTAATTTTTGCTACAATTCCTTTTGGCTCATCCAAATCAAGGAACGGAACTTCTTCTCCCAAAGTTCTTTTTGCAATATTTCTATATGCTTGTCCCGCCAATGAGTGCTCATCATTAACTATTGGCTCACCTTTGTTTGTTGAAGTTATAATACCTGTATCTTCAGGAATAATACCCAAAAGAGGAATTTCAAGTATTCCGACAACGTCATCAACACTCATCATTTCGTTATTTTTGATTAAGTTGGGACGCACTCTGTTGAGCAACAATCTTGTACTCGTAATTTCTTCTTTTGTATTAAGCAAACCAATGATTCTGTCTGCGTCACGTATAGCAGACATTTCTGGTGTTGTAACAACTATAGCTTCACTTGCTCCTGCTATTGCATTTTGGAAACCCTGCTCAATACCTGCTGGACAATCTACAAGAACAAAATCATTCTTCTCTTTGAGCTTATCGCAAATTTCCTTGAGCTGCTCAGCATTAACTGCAGATTTATCTCTTGTTTGAGCTGCTGCCAACAAGGAGAGGTTAGGATTCTTTTTATCCTTTACCAATGCCTGTTTAAGCTTACATCTTTCTTCTATAACATCAACTATTGTATAGACTATTCTGTTTTCCAGTCCCAACAATAGGTCAAGATTTCTTAATCCTAAATCAGTATCTATAAGAACAACTTTATAACCCTCTTTTGCAAGAGCCGTTCCTATATTTGCGCTTGTTGTGGTTTTACCTACGCCGCCTTTTCCTGATGTGATTACTATTACACGTCCGGCCATTAATCTCTCCTTAACTTTTTATAAATAACTATTTTACCATCTTCTATTTGAGCTTCTTCAGGTATAAACTCATTTGTTTTCTGGACATAAGGCACGTTTAAAGTATCATTACGTCTTGCATACAAACCTGCGATTCTCAATTGTATTGCGTTTAGTTTTAGTGCTCTGACTTTTGAATTTATATTGCCCTTATATCCTGCATGAGCAATGCCGCCCAGTATACCCCAGACAGTTATATCACCTTCTGCTATAATTTCACTTCCAGGATGCGCATCACCTATTATAAGTATGTTTCCTTCATAGGTAACTGTTTGTCCGGAACGAAGTGTTTGACTTAAATATAAAGTGGGAAGCCCTTTTGTATCAGTTGAATGTTCTTCTGCACCCTGAGGCAAAACTTCACCAGTATCTAATAATATGTATTTGCTTATTTCTTCGTTGCTAATTAATCCTTCACTTGCCGCAAGCCGTTCAAATTCATTTTCAAAGCGTTCAGACGGAATGATTTCTGATAATTCGTGCTCAGATGCTTCCGTATAAGTATCTTCAACCCCCTCTGTTGTATTTATGAGCCCTGTAAGGTCAGAAGCAGGTTCTGTTTCAGCGTACGGTTCAACAACCTTTTCCGCCACGGAATCTGATTCTTCAGGTTCGCTGACCGGTACTTCTTCAGTTACCAATTCTTCCTTAACAACAACCGGTTCGCCCTCCGGAGCACTTGGAATAATGCTGTCGCTTTGCATTTCATCACTCATTTTAGATATCATTATTCCCAAACTTGCTGCAGAAGCTTCTGTTTGTTCCGAGGTCGTATCTATAAATGCAATTCCTGCATCAGTAGCTTCTATTAAGGCCTTAATACTCAACAGTTGCGACTGTTTCAAATCAATATTGCCCAACTTCAAACAAACTCTCTTACCCCTTACATCCGGATGCTCCATTATATTACTTAATTCATAAACCAATTGATTTGTATTCTTTGAATTACTTAAGTTTATGATAAAGCCGTTCTCTATAAAACCTTTTTCCATTTAATCCCCTTTGTAATCTAATACAAATTCAGAATATCCCAAATTTTTTTTCAATTCAATAAAGTGTATCGGAATGTAACAACTATCTTTACAAAATAAGAGGAGCAAACTTAAGTTTGCTCCTCTTATTTTGATAACAAATAAATGTCAAACTACTTGATTTCAACAGTAGCGCCTGCTGCTTCAAGTTGTTTCTTGATAGCTTCAGCTTCTTCTTTCTTAACTTGTTCTTTAACTGCCTTAGGTGCACCGTCAACTAAGTCTTTAGCTTCTTTCAAGCCAAGGCCTGTGATAGCACGTACTTCTTTAAGAACTGCAATCTTCTTGTCAGCAGGAACTGATGCTAAAATTACGTTTACTTCAGAAGCTTCTTCTTCAGCAGGAGCAGCACCAGCAGCAGCTGCAGCAGGAGCAGCAGCTACAGCTACAGGAGCAGCTGCAGATACACCGAATTTTTCTTCCATAGCTTTAACTAATTCAGATGCTTCCAATAAAGTTAATTTTTCAATTGATTCTAAAATTGATTCTACGCTCATGATTTTTCTCCTTTTTATTTTTTTGTTCTTAGTATTACTTTTTTTACAGGGATTTCAGTATATTACCGAAAAATAGTTACCCCTATGCTGTTTTCTGGTCACGAACGGCTGCAACAGCACGAACAAGTGCTGACATAACACCGTTGATACCACCAACGATACCTGATGCAGGTGAATTGATACAGCCAAGCATTTTTGCATAAATTTCTGCTTTTGAAGGCAGATTAGCCAATGCTTTTGCATCTGCTGCTGACAATAACTTACCATCCATAGCAGCCGCTAAGATTTCACCTTTCTTAGTATCTTTGATAAACGTTGATAAAGCTTTTGCAGGTGCTACCTGATCACCAAACCCGAATGCTATAGCAATAGGGCCTTTAAAGCTATCGGTTAAAACTTCGTAAGGGGTACCCTTTACGGCAAGTTTAGCAAGAGTATTCTTTGTAACCATGTAATCGCCTTCTTCTTTTTGAAGGGCTCTTCTAAGTTTAGTAATCTCTTCTACTGTATAACCTTTGTACTCGGTAACAATTGCAACTTGTGCTTTATCAATTTTCTCTTTCATTTGAGAAATCTTGTTTTCTTTAAAAGCTTTTGTTGACATTTTTTGCTCCTTTATTTCTATTTACAAAAATTTCGACCTTAATTTTCATATTTTTAACATTAAAAAAGACTTTGCAATCTTTTCTCCAATCGCAAAATCTACTCAATCATAAATACGCTATTTATACTTAAGTGTTTCCTTGGACCAACAGCAGATTCTATCTGCTCCGGTTTCCAATCTCGGCTAGCTATTTACTATTTAAATCCTAACAGGATACTAACTGTCTGCGATTAGGACTTCATTCTATACAAAACAATTTTGTATGTCAACATGTATGTTTGATTTGTAAACTATTTTTTCATCAAAAGCTTGTTAATAATATTATTAGTCCAAGGGAGCAAATCTGGATAAAGCTCAAGATTATGCCCCATACTAATCATTTCAATCTGGTTTCCTAACCTTGAACCTATATTTTTAATTGACTTATAAATATATGCATACATTCCGGTTCTGTCTGCGCCGGCCTTGCAGTGAATATGTGCTTTACCGCCATTATTGGCAACCTCCTCCACTTCATTTAAAAAAGTTGCTACTTTTTCTTCCGAAGGATGAAAGGTAACAGAAGGTATATTGTGGTACTTCATTCCTAAAGTTTTTACAATTTCTTCTTCATTAAAATCTAATGCAGGAACATACATCGTTCGAAAATTAAAAATATCAGTAACACCTTGTTCTTTTAACCACAGGAAATCCTCTTTCTGAGGTTGCGCGGAGCGTGAAACACAACTGTCAATTATAGCGTAATTTTCAGGTTTCCCGGTAAAATTGATTGGAAATACTTTCATAAAATACCCTTTTAAGATACACACATTTTCCTACATACTAACATATAAAAAACATAAAAACAATTATTTTGAATAATCTCTCAAATATGGTTTATCGGAATCATATTCTCCGAATAAATTAGTTTTTCGTGTTTTTCTTGTATTAATATCTTCAAAATATAGCGGTTCGTTTTCAACACTTTTTTCATAGACTGCATTTTTTACATAAGCAGAATCATTCTTTATTGAAGTATTAATATTATTTAAGTTATCATTTGTTGTTTCATTTACCTGTTTGGCTTGAACTTCCAATTTTGCTTTTTGTTTTTCTGCCCTTTTTTCTGCGCGGCGGGTTTTGGCATTATTATATCGTTTTTTTTTCAGATGAAAGAACCTACCTGTTTCCGTTCCTATGTGACGATATTTTTTTGTGAATACATTATCAATATTACCAATATCGTATTCGATGATCGTTGACTCACTCGCAAGGACATTTTTAGGAAGTATATTCGCTTGAACATAATGAGCTATCTGAGGGCAAACATATCTTGAATAATCTTTTATTTTAGCCAATTGTTCAGTTTGCGGAGATGGTCCTCTTGTTATTATACGGTTTTCTACAACACTTATTGTTTTATAATAGGTGTCAGACCACAATTTTTGATTATTTTGAGTATCAACAAGGACTGCATAAGTATTAATCTTATATGCAGGGTCTATAACGCTTGCACCCGGAATGTTAAAGAAATCCCACCAAGTGCGCCTTAAAATATAATTTTCAGCATCAACCGTTGAAGTTATAAGTAATACATATCTGTCGCCTGTTTGGGAAGCAAGTTTTCTGGCAGCGTTATAATCCACATTGTAAGAGGTTTTGAATCTATAGGTCAGATTTTTTGCCGACAAGACCGCTGTCGGATTACTTTTTAATTCATCACGTACTTCGCTTACGGATTTCGTTTCTATATTATCTGTTGTATTCAATAATACAGAAATTTCATCCGCAAAAAATTCGGAAGCCGAATCATATATATAGGAATCAATAGCTACATTCTGCGTAACCACATTATCCGGTAAAATCAGTAGCTTATAGCTTTCTGCAGACGCCATTGGTGCAAAAAGTATCACAGCCCCAACTATAAATGTTTTAAATAAATCTCTCACGGCAGAATTATAACATAATTTGACGATTTATGTAAAATATTAAAAATCTTGTTACTATGATTTTTATATAATATAATTATTGGGAATGTCAAAAGTAATAAAAAAATATATTGTCGTTATAACAAGTTTTTATATATTCTGGTTAGGGATTTTACCGTTACTTTTATCAAATACGGTAACTGTTTTGTGTAATAATATTTCGTACAATTCCAATCACGAAATAATTATTGAAAAACCGCAAATCAGATTATATTTTACACCTGTAATAAATTTCAAAGCCAAGTCAATTTCTTATAAAAATAAAACTGTAAAAGATTCTTTCGCTATTGACGATTTTGCTTTAAAGATAAGAATTTTACCACTATTGTCAGGCAAAGTCCATATCAACAATCTTTCGGTCAGTGAATTATACTTACATAAGTTCTTAACCAAAGACCAAAAGCTTAATAAGAATTTTTTCAAAAATATGCACAATTCGCATGTGTTAATAGATTCCGTAAATATAAAAGCATTTAAATTTGATTTACATACCGAGGAAAATCAGCCACCAATTACATATCAAGGTGAAAATTTTGAGTTTTTCAAAAAAAACAAATCCCTTGGTTTAAGTACAGACAGTTATCTCGTCTCATCCAAAAATTCATCAAAGATATATATTAACTTTTTCATGCCAAAAAATAATGACATTAGCAAAATAAAGTTTGATGTACTGATTGAAAATCTTGATATTGCACCTATTGGAGAATTTTTTAAAAATTATTTACAGGATGAAATTGAAAGTCTGCAAGGAAAATTAAATATTAAGGCAGACAAGAATAGTTTATTAGCGAAATTTCTGGATTTAAAGATTCTGTGTAAAGACAATGATTATTCAATATTGTTTCCTCAAGAAACAACAATCAAATCAGGGTTTAATATCAGCAATGACGTTATAGACATCAATTATATGGAACTACAAGCAGATAACATACATGTATTGTTAAGCGGTAAAATCAAGGATTATTTGAGCAAAACAATGCCTTCAACTGATTTAAAAATAACTATAAACAAATCCCGAACAGAGAATTTTATAAATATGCTGCCGTTATTTAAAGTTGAAGATTTGGACGGATATAAACTAAAGAAATATAAATTTTACGGAGATGTTATCGGTAATCTTGCAATTACCGGGAAATTACCTGAGCCAAATATAAACGGAAAACTGTACATCAATAACGGAATATTAATAAAGCCGATACCAAATGCAACAAAAGGAGCGACCATAAAATTGTTTTTTACAGGCAGGCATGTAAATTATAATGTCTATGTTCCTGCCGGCAACTCTCAAAAAGTTATCGTTAATGGTATTCAGGAATTATATAACGTAAAATACGCAGAATTAAGTATTAAAAGTACATCCAACGTTAATTTGCATTCTGCGGAAAATGTCGTGAACCCCTTGCATGAAATATTTAACTTTGTAATAGGACCTGTACCCATTCTTGACGCATACGGGACCGGCAACATTGACCTTACGGTAAAAGGAACTCGTTCAATACCGCATGCTTGGGGAACATTAAATTTCTATAATGCTGATGTTAATTTTATTGAGATTCCGGATTTAAAATTGAACAATGCGGATGCAGTATTAATTTTTAACGACACAAATGCAAGTTTTCAAACAATCAAAGGTACGGTAAACGGTCAAGATTTCAAAATTTCCGGGAAATGTAATCTGGAGGGGAATTTTGATTTTGATGTATCTTCCGAAAATCAACCAATAGGGAATTTATATCATGCTATTCAAACATCTACCTTGATTAATGATGTCAAAAAAATGATACCAAAAGTTGACAAAATAAGCGGACTGACTGATTTAAATCTGAAAATATATGGCACGCTTAAAAAAATCGAAGACTTGAAATTCAACCAAAATGCATTTGCAAAAGGAATAATTAATCTTAAGAATAACGAAATATCCGTTCGTGGAATCACTCTAAATAAGACAAACATGGAGATCAAGGCAGACGGGAGATCTGCTGATACCGTTATCAATGCTTATCTTGCGGATTTGCCAATTAACCTTACTGCAAACATCAAGGGAAATATCATTGATTTAACTGCAAATATTCCTAAACTTAATCTAAATGCCGTAATTGAAGATAACTTCATAAAAGGGCAAAATTATTTGCCTTACGCTTCAATAAACGCAAAATACAAAGGTAATATTGATAACATTGAATATAATAAAATAAGTCTGGATTCTTCAATAATTCATCAAAGAAACAACAATATGTTTGATTTTCACTCGGGGCAAATTTCATTGCATGGTGGAAAACTCACTATTAAAAATTTTAATCTTGATTTAAGTAAACCTAATAACAATATTAAAGCAGATTTGCAAATTACAAATGCATTTACGAAATCTCCCATTGCGAACGGTTTGGTAAAAGTTAAAGTTTCAGATATAAAAATTCTGAATGAAATTGCGAATATAAGAATTTTACCTGCAAATATAAATAAGATTTTACAGAATTATGAGTTTAAAAACGGTTCTGTTAATTTTAATGCCAGATTCAGTGATGGACAATTATCAACCGAAAGTGATTTATCAGGAATAATGTTTGATTATCTTCCTTTTGAACTGCCCGTCAAAATTTTGAACGGGAAAATTGTCGTTCGCAATAACGACCTATTTTTTAAAGCAATAAACGTACTTGCTGACGAAATGCCTATTTTGCTTGATGGTGATATTAAAGACGTTGCGAATAAAATTAGGTTTAATGTTTACATAAGTTCTAAACCGGAGCAAGAATTTATAGATAAATTCTTAAATAAACATCTAATATACCCGCTTAAAATAAAAGGAGACCTCGTTTGCAACTCTACTTTCAAGGGCACTCTTCCAAATTATGATATTATGTCAAAAATTCTTCTATCCAAAGATTCGTCAATATATTATTACGGAGCTACTATAGGCGATGTTGAAAATGCAATTGATCTATCTTTAGATGCTAAGATACAAAGCCAAAAAGAAATTAAAATAAAAGAATTTTTATATAACAAGTTGATTGACTCTCAAAACGGCAAACAAACAGACCTAAATATGTTGAAAGTAAAAGGCGGAATAAATTTCCTTAACGACGGAGTTGAATTTAAAGACTTATCTATTAAAACTTCGCATCCCACTGATATAAGAATATTAAACATAATATTTGGCAAACCTAATATAAAACAGGGACAGTTCACTTCGGATTTGAAAATATCCGGTAAACACACAAATCCTAGAATATTAGGGATCTTCAATATTATGGAAACAAATATTCCTTTTCTCGATACAACAATGAAAAATATTGAGTGCATATTCAAAGATAAATTTCTTGAGATTAGTTCTAAAGGTGAAATTTTTGGGAATGACATTTCTGTCGAAACCACCCTTCGTAACAAATTAACGAAACCTTATTACATTGAAAAAGCTTTAATCACAACAAATGATATGGACTTAAATCGTATCGTAAGCAAATTAAAATCCGTCGAAGCCGATAATGAAAAACCACAAGATACTAACGAAAACTTTGATATTACTTCGATTATCGCGAATAATTTAAAATTAAAAGCAGATAAAATAGCTCTCAGAAATATTCAAGCAACAAATTTTGAAGCAGAAACGAGTTTAAATCAAGACAAAATTTTTGAAATGAAAAATTTCAAATTTGATATTGCTCAAGGAAATTTAAACGGAAACTATAAATATGATCTAAATAACAATAATGTTCACTTGAATATGGCAGCACAAAATATCAGCGCAAATGACTTAACATTGGCAATATTTGACCTTCAAAATCAAATATACGGAGATTTAACCGGTAATATTGAACTCTCCTGCGAAGGTAAAAATTTTGAAAAATGTATGCAAACATTAAATGGAAGTACAACTTTTAATGTTAAAGATGGCAGAATGCCAAAACTCGGTTCATTAGAATATCTTTTAAAGGCAGGAAATCTTGTAAAAGGCGGAATTACAAGCTTATCAATTAATAGCGTTATAGACCTAATAACACCAATGAAAACAGGTGAATTCTCCAACATCTACGGTTCCATCTTGATTAAAGACGGTATCGCCGAAAATATTGAAATCACTACTCAGGGAAAAGATTTAAGTTTATTCATAGGTGGCAAATATAATTTTGCAACCGCAATTGCCGATATGGAAGTTTTGGGTATGCTTTCGAGAAAAATTTCCACTATGTTCGGCCCCATAGGAAATATATCCGTTAACACGTTATTTAATCTAATACCCGGAATAGATTTATCCAAAGACAGTAATGTATTGGAAAATATAAATAAAATCCCGGGAATTGAAATTACCAATAAGTCTTACAGGAAGTTTCTTGCAATTATTAAGGGAAACATCAATGGAGATGATTACGTAACCAGCTTTAAATGGATTAATTAACGTTATATTTCGTCACAAATTTATGGACAACTTTAAATATTCGGTATATTATATCCATGCACAGTTACTTAAGGAATATAAATGAGCGAAAAAACGCAAGAACTAGTAATAGGAATCCCGAGAGGTATGTCATTTTATGGCAATTACCCATTCTGGTATGGGTTTTTCTCCAGTTTAGGATTTAAAATTATTTTATCAGATCCTACTACAAAACAAACTATGTCAGATGGTTCTGCCCTTGTTGTTACCGAAACATGCTTGCCTATAAAAATATATTTGGGGCATATAATCAATTTGATTAATAAAGGCGTGAAAAATATATTTGTTCCATCACTCCAATCAATTGCACCCAAAATTTATAATTGCTCAAAAATTAGGGGCTTGCCTGATTTAGTTCGCAATGTTGTTAAAGGAGACTTTAGAATTATAGAACCCACTTTGGATAAATCTGCAAAGAATCGCGGATTATATTCATTTTTGAAAGAAGCTGTTCTGCCTTTTGGAATTACCAATTTCGATGATATAAAACGTGCATCGAAAGAAGGTTGGAAGGTTTACAACAATTTTCATGTAATGATGCGCTCAGGAATGGATTATAAAACCGCTTTAAAATATGCTTTGTCAGGTAAAATCTCAATTGATGAACCTGAAAAAACAGGCATGATTAATGTTGCCCTGATTTCTCACGGATATAATATATACGACGAGCGAGCTTCAATGAAGATAATTAGTAAGCTTGAAAAAATGGGTGTAAATGTTTATACAGCCCTTCAATTGACAGATGAACAAATGAAAGAAGGTCTTTCTTCTACCGGCTCACATGGATATTGGGCTAATAGTGCAGAAATGATTGGTGCAGCCGGACATTATCTCAAGGACATTAAGATAGACGGAATTATTACTCTTAATGCATTTGGCTGCGGACCGGATTCTTTGATGATAGAAAGTATAACCAGAAAATCCAAAAGTGCAGAAAAACCATTGCTTGTTTTAACCATTGACGAACATACAGGTGAAGCCGGATTTGTAACAAGATTAGAAGCTTTTATTGACATGCTTTTCAGAAAAAAACGTTCAGAGATTGTTAACAAAATTGATATTGATGAGAATTATATTCCTCAAACGAATGTTTGTGAAAAGGCGTTACAAAATCAAACAAACTAAAAGACGAAGAATTAAATTCTTCGTCTTTTAGTATTTGTTACCATTTTAGTAAATCTTCCACCGTAAATCGCTTTTTCTTTTGCGTCTCTCGGAATTTTAGCAGTTTCTCATACATTGGATTTGTATGATATCCGACATCCGGCGGTGCTGTTACATTCTCCCTTCGTTTTATCCGCTCTTGCGTCTCCGTATTTATATCGGGTCTCGTACTTACATTTTCGACAACTGTCAATCTGCGCTTTTCTTTATCAATCATATACGCCTCTCTTATATTTAATTATCTCTTATGTATATATAAAGTATTTAACCTTTAAAAAATTGCCTTTTTTGACTCAAAATATTAAGAATTGTAACAAATGCACATAAAAAAAGCCATTTTGTAAATCTTTCTTAATAATCTATGAAGCTTTGAAATCTGCTTATGGTAAACTGTTTATAGAAACCAACTACGAGTTTTGGAAGGAAAAGATTTATATGGATATATTTTCAATATTTACCTTATGCGGAGGACTGGCATTCTTCCTATATGGTATAAATTTAATGTCATCAGGATTAGAAAAGGTTGCAGGTGGCAAATTAGAAGCATTGCTAAAAAAAATGACTTCTAATCCCGCCAAAAGTTTTGCACTTGGGGCAGGTATTACAGCAATTATTCAATCTTCATCTGCAGTTACAGTTATGTTAATTGGCCTTGTAAATTCAGGGATTATGAATTTATCTCAAACTGTAACAGTAATTATTGGGGCAAATCTAGGGACAACTATTACTGCGTGGATGCTTAGTTTAACAGCCATTCAGGAAACTGCGGGAGTATTTTTTAAACTTTTAAAACCGGAAACGTTTGCACCGGTTCTTGCATTTATCGGTATTATTATGTTTATGACGGCAAAAAGCAACCGTCGCAAAAGCGTAGGATCTATTTTTATTGGTTTTGCCATTTTAATGTTTGGTATGGAAACTATGGCAGGAGCCATGTCTCCATTAGCTGATATGCCGAGCTTTAGAAATACAATGATAGCATTTACAAATCCTATTTTGGCTTTCTTAGTTGGTATGGTTATTACGATGATTATTCAAAGTTCTTCCGCATCAATCGGTATATTACAAGCACTTACGCTTGTTGCCGGAGTATCTTGGGAAGTCGCAATACCAATAATATTAGGTCAAAACCTAGGTACTTGTATTTCAGCTATAGTTGCCAGCATTGGTGTTAATACTAATGCTAAAAGAGTTGCCGGCATACATGTAATCTATAATATACTAAGCGTTGGTATTTGTTTTCCAGCTTTCATTATAATAAATTCATTAATAAATATACCGTTGATGAAGACGGACATAAATCCTTTTGAGATAGCAGTTTTCCATACTGTTTACAACATATTTACGGCTGTTATGCTTTTACCTTTTGTTAAATTAATTGAAAGACTTGCAATTAAATTTATACCCGAAAAAGCTGAAAAAGAAGACAACAGTGTACTTCTTGATGAAAGACTGCTGCTTGTTCCGACATTTGCAGTTTCAGAGTGCTATAAGCAGACATTGAATATGGCAGAATTAGTTGAATTCAATTTCATTAATTCTACAAAAATGTTAAAAAGTTATCATGAAAAGAAAGCCGAACAGATAAGGGCTAATGAGATAACAATTGATACCTATGAGGACAAATTGGATTCCTTCCTTTTAAAACTTTCAGGAAAAGATTTGTCCGAAGAAGACAGTAACAAGATTTCACAATTATTACTTGTCATAAGTGATTTTGAAAGAATTGGCGATCACGCTTCATATATACTCAAAATAGCGGAAAGGTTAAAAGAAAGTGAAAAGAAACTATCTGATGGGGCCGTTGAAGAACTGAAAGTTATAGTCCATGCCGTTTCCGAAATATTTATGGTTACTTTAGAGGCCTATAAAACGGATAATTTACAACTTGCTCAAGAGGTTGAGCCGCTAGAAGCTGTCATCAAGAAAATAATAAGAAAAGTTAAAAACGGCCATATACAACGGCTCAAAGATGGTCTGTGCACGGCAGAAGTCAGCTTTATGTTCTCTGATTTACTTAATGATTTGAGAAGAATTGCGGCACACTGCGGAAACATTGCAACAAGCGTAATTCAACTTTATGATAAATCAATAGATAAGCATGAATACAACCACAGAAACAAAGACGAAGATATCGAATTTATTAACAGGTATGAAAATTATAAATCCAGATTTTCTGTTTCCGGAAAACACCAAAGGGAAGAATTGGAAGTTAAATAAACACGAAGGATTTTTAAGATGAGTGAGCGATCAGAGAAAGCAAAGGAATTATTTAAATCAGGTTGTAATTGTTCTCAATCTGTATTGGGAGTTTTCTGCGAAGAATTGGGAATGGATTTTGAAACGGCAATGAAAATATCTTCCCCCTTTGGCGGAGGAATGGGGAGAATGAGAGAAGTTTGCGGAACTGTTAGCGGAATGTTTATGGCTGCAGGACTAATGTTTGGCTCAGCAGACTCATCCTCAAAAGCCGAGTTGTACAAAAGAATACAAGATTTGGCGGCAAAATTTAAAGAGCAAAACGGAAGTATAATCTGCAGAGAACTCTTGCAAGGGGTTGAAAGTTCAACTTCACCAATTCCGAGCGAAAGAACTGAATCATATTACAAAAAACGCCCTTGCGTTGAGCTTGTCGGAGATGCAGTAGAAATATTTGAAAATTACATCAAAAAACAAGACCAGGCAAAAGTATAAAATAGGATATATTACATATTCATTATAAATTTCCCGGCATCAGCTCTGCTTTTGATATCGTCTACTAAAGCTTGTTTTGAGAAGAACAATTGTTTTCCGTAAGAATTCATTTCATATTTATACAATGCTTCATCAAATACTTTTTCATTATCTTCAAGATATTGCAAGAATGGTTTAACAATTCCTGTAAACATACCCGCTGCAGTTTGTTTTAATTGTTCTTCTACTCTTTCCCCTAAACCTAGCTCACGCAATTTTTCTTTTATGGTAAGCACACCGAAAGGAGCTTGTTTAATAGCTTCCTCAGCCTTATTAATCTCACGCATTTCCATTGCTTCTTGTGCAGCTTCAGCAACGGTATATGCCTTTTTATTGTAAGACTCATATTCGTTTAAAAATGTGCTTAGATTGAATGAACTTGCCATATCCTTACCCTATTTTGTATTAATGTTATCGGCAGATTTTTCCAAATCTTTAGGATTTTTAAACAAATTGTTACAAATTTTTACATTTAATTTGTAAAATTTTGTTAACATGTGACCTAAACATTGGCAAGAATTTTAAAAAAATAAACTTATTATAAATAGAGGATACTAGGGATTTTTGCGCAATGAAACTAACATTTACCGACAATTATATTCCACACAAAGATTATAAAGAGACACCTATTGAAATAAAAAGTAAATGTGTTGTCACCAATTATGACCCGCAAAGTAAGGACAAATATGGGGCCGGAGATTTGCTGTTTAGTGTAGACGGAGGTTCTGCTACCGTAAAAACAGGTAATGACATTGAAAGAAATGCGCAAAAAGTAAATTTTAATCCGAGGAAATTTTCAGTTTTCACCGCTATTGCAGCACTTGACGGAGATGCTTCAAATTTAACCAAAAAAGACATATCGTTAGCTAAGAAATATTTTAATGAGCAAGGTGATGATTGGCAAAAGTTGTCTGAAGCAGGAGTTACAAAAGTAAAGTATGACAGTCATGCGGGAGTTGCAACTATTCTTATGGGTGATGATGAATTGCTGAGAATAGATTTCAGAACATGGTGGGAACGTATAGGATGGGAAAAGGACAGCAGTAAACTTGCAATGCAATCAATTACACAAGTTGAAGAAACTGTTGCACATTCTGAAGAAGAAGAAAAAGTAGAAGAACCTAAAAAAACGGAAGTACATAATCCTGAATTAATGTTTTATCAAACAGCAATTAATAAAGTGCTGGCAGATATGAATAAGGATCAAAAAATAGAAATAAAGATAACAAAAAAGCAGTTAAATAACAAAATAAAAGAAATTGCAAAAAATGTACCATGTTCTGAAAAATTGGTTGCATATATTATGAATTCAGAGTCATTTCAAAGGAAAGTGGGTAAAGTAGGTAACACCGAAAAAGCAAAGTCTACAGTAGGATTTGGACATACACGAAATGCCATAAGCAATAATAAATTTGGAGATAACTTTGAAATATCCAATGAAACAGCTTTTGACTGGTTAGAGCAAGATATAAAAGACGTAATTGATGTAATTAAAAAGAAGGAAAATTTATTAAAAGTAGATTGGGAAAATGTTCCGCAATCAATACAAGAGGCTATTATTGATTTAACTTTTAACGTCGGTCAAAGCATAATAGAGAATAAAGATATCGGCGCAATATTACAAAAAGCGGCTGAATCCGGTTCATATGCTGAATCTGCTGTCAGAGTAAGTAAAATTATATCTGATATACCGGATGTGAGGGCATGTCTTATGAAAAGATGCTGCTACAGATTTCTTCTTGCAATAAAAGATTTACCTTTAGACCAAAAAGTAGATGCAATGAAACAATTTGAGTCATATTATGAATCAACGATTAAAGAACTAAAGAAAAATAAAAAATATGAAAGTGAAAAAGAAATGCTGGAAGGAGATTGGTTTGTTGTTAAAAGAGCTCTCGGTTTATATGAAGAAGAAGAGGGGATTACAACACATATAGTTCAACCCGGAGAATGCCTGTCAGTAATAGCAAAACAATACCCTTCTGTTACAAGTAATGATATAATTAAACTTAATAATTTGCCTAATAATGGTAAAAATATATATCCGGGGCAAAGACTTAAGGTTCCGAAAACAGAAGTACCGAAAGAGTCTGTTTAAGCTCTAACAAAATCAGCCAGTGCAAGCCTTAATACTCCATGATGTTTACGCAAAAGCTCTTTTGCTTTTTCTTGTGTTATATCGCATTTGAGGGTTAAAATCGCCACCTTTATTGACCACCCGCATTCCAAAAGGGTTTTTAATGCTGTTGATGCATTCACACCGGCGAGTTCGGCAACAATTCGTATAGCTCTGTCTTTTAATTTTTCATTTGTCGGCATCAAATCTATCATAAAGTTTTCGTAAGTCTTGCCTATTTTAATCATTGCCCCGGTAGTCAGCATATTTAAGATCATTTTTTGTGCAGTTCCGGCTTTCATACGACTCGAACCGGCAATGACTTCAGGTCCGACTTCCACACAAATTCCGAGTCCGACTTCTTCTAAAATCTCTGCCTCGTGGTTGCATGTAATTGCGATAGTCTTACACCCAACCTTTTCAGCTTGAGCCAAAACGCCAAACAAATATTTAGGTTTTCCGCTTGCTGAAATTGCTACACAAACATCATTCTGGGTTAGAATTTGAGCATCTTTTTCCCCGAGCTCAAAATTATCTTCGGCACCTTCTACAGCAATCTTAAATGCATCATCACCACCAGCAATAATTCCCTGCACCATGTCTGCCCTAACTCCAAAAGTCGGAGGACATTCTGATGCGTCTAAAACACCTAATCGACCTGATGTTCCCGCTCCAAAATAATAAAGCCGTCCGCCTTGTAAAAATTGTTTGGCAATTATATCAACAGCTCTGGCTATATTTTCAAGCTCATCCTCAACCGCTTCCGCTACAATTTTATCCTCTTCATTGATTTTTGTAACGATATCAATAGTAGGAAGAACATCAATATTTTTAGTGTTTTCATTACGATATTCAGTGATGATTTCGCTCATATAAACATCCCCCATTAAAAAATATGCAGACTATATAATTATCCTATCGTTTTGATAAGATTTGCCATCTCGATAGCAGATTTCGCAGCGTCAGCACCTTTGTTTCCTGCTTTTGTTCCGGCTCTTTCAATTGCTTGTTCAAGGTTTTCCGTAGTTAAAACGCCGAATATTACAGGGATACCAGTTTCTAAAGATACTGCAGCAACTCCTTTTGAAACCTCAGCACAAACATAATCATAATGCGAAGTAGAACCTTTAATTACAGCTCCCAAAGTAATAACAGCTGCGTATTTTCCTGTCTTTGCACACTTTTTAGATATCAACGGTATTTCAAAAGCACCAGGACACCAAACAACATCAATATTTGAGTCTTCAACACCGTGTCGCTTCAGTTCGTCAATAGCGCCTGTTAATAATTTCCCACCGATAAATTCGTTAAATCTTGATACAACAATACAAAATTTTTCATTTGTGACAGTTAATAGACCCTCGTAAGTTTTCACGACTTCTTCTCCTTAAAAATACCATATTATTATACTATAAAACAATCATTTACGCTATCAGTGAGCCGGTTACGAGTTAATATAACTTAACAGATTGGCGATTTTTTGAATATTTTGTAAAATATTATGGGGAGGTTTGCTCTCCGTTATTTAAGGGAAATGAGATGTTTAAGTTTAAAAACTTTGGATATATATTGGGAGGAATGCTGTTAACCATACTGCCTTCATGTGCTGCTATGACTTTCCCAAATATTAATATAGGGATGCAAACAGCTAATACCCCGCAGGATTTTACAAACGGGTTGCAAATTCTTATATGGTTAACTATACTGACTCTTGCACCAAGCATTTTAATTATGACCACGTGCTTTGTACGTCTGGTCGTAGTTTTAGCACTTACAAGGCAAGCGTTGGGCGCCGGTTCGTTGCCGCCAAATCAGGTAATTACAAGTCTTGCGCTAATTTTAACATTCTTTATTATGGCACCAACTTTTAACGAGATTAACGAAAAAGCATTGCAGCCATATATGAATAACCAAATAACTCAACAAGTTGCCTTGGACAGAGGAATTAAGCCAATAAGAACATTTATGTTTAAGCAAACACATGAAAAAGAACTCGCACTGTTTGTAAGAATGGCAAAAATTGAAAAACCGAAAACCAGAGATGATGTTCCGACATATATCTTGCTTCCTGCTTTTATTTTGAGCGAATTAAAAACCGCTTTTACAATAGGGTTCGTAGTATATCTTCCGTTTTTGGTCATAGATATTGTTGTGTCGTCCGTACTTGTATCAATGGGTATGATGTTTCTGCCACCATCCATGATAGCTCTGCCGTTTAAGTTGATTATGTTCGTGATGGTTGATGGATGGTATTTAATAGTCAAGTCGCTTGTGGATAGCTTTGTGAGGTGACGATGCAGGATATAGTTATTACTCTTTTACAAAAAATGTTTATTTTAACCTTGCAAATGGCTGTTCCGATTTTGCTTGTAGGGGTCGTACTTGGTTTAATGGTTAGTATTTTCCAGACTGTTACTCAAATTCAGGAATCGACCTTAACTTTTGTTCCTAAAATTGTAGGTTGCGTCTTATTACTAATTTTCCTTTTGCCATGGATGTTTAATGTTTTTATTACTGCGGTAAATGAATTTTATGGTACAATTCCGCAACTAATAGGAGCATTTTGATGTTCAATTTGGATGTGTTATTCTCTGTCGGAAATATATTTCTTTTTATGGCAATATTAACTCGTCTGTCGGGATTATTTATGTCTGCACCTTTGTTTTCTACCTATCCGATTCCGACACAGGTAAAAATATGGCTTTCAGCACTGATTGCTTTCATTTTATTTCCGATAGTGCAAGCAAATTCGGGATTTGTTGCACCAAATTCCGTTCCTGCACTATCTTTAATTTTATTCAAAGAGTTTACCATCGGCTATGCAATAGGTTTTTGTGCAAAAATAATTTTTTCGGGTATTGAACTCGGTGTAAATACTTTTACTATTCAAATGGGTTTGTCCGCAGACCAAGCGCTAAACCCTACCTCAGGAGGAAATTCACCTGTTTTAAGCCAAGCTTATACTTATCTTGCTTCAATGATATTTATAGCTCTCGGAGCACACAGATGGCTTTTTGCAGCTATTTACAACAGTTTTAAAAGTATGCCTGTAGGTTATACTTTTACTTTTTCGCCTGGAATAGTTGAACAAATAGTTATTATCTCGGGGCAATTATTCTCTTTGGCTCTCGGAATAGCAATCCCTATTTTCGGAATTCTATTTATCACAGATGTACTTTTAGGGTTTACATCAAAAATGATGCCTCAAATGAATATATTTATGGTTTCACTACCCTTAAAAATATACTTGGGATTACTTTTATCACTGATGTTTATGCGCCCAATGGCGGAACATATGGCAGTAATAATCGAACAATTCCTTACTAAAATAGCTATGATATTTTAGGAAGTAGGTTAGACTAATGAGTAACGATGCAGCAGAAAAAACAGAAGAAGCCACCGCCCGACGAAAACAGAAAGAACGGGAACGCGGTAATGTTGCAAAGAGCAAAGATTATGAAGCAGCGCTCGTCATGGCTGGCGCAATAGGTTTACTTGCTGTTCTTGCAAAGTACATGTATAACACCATTCTGAATATGATGCGAGATACTTTTTCAAACCTTGAGTATTTTGATGCAACAAACGCAATAGGCATGCTCTATCCCTACTTTAGATATTATGGTTATATAGTACTGCCTTTCTTTGTGCTTTTGGTAATAGTTGCAATTATCGTTGTGAGAATGGATGTGGGACAAGTTTTCGCGCTTGAAAAGGTTAAATTTTCTTTTAAAAATTTAAGCCCGCAACGACTGATGGAAAATGCAAAAAGATTAATTAACCCGTTTCAACCGCGTTCAATGGTCGAATTTGCAAAATCCATACTCAAAATTGTAATAGTTGCCGCTTGCGGTTTTTCCGCAGTTAACAGCAGAAAGGGCGATTTGCTTGGGCTTGTCGGATTAGAAACCCCTATTGCATTACATATTGTGGGCTCAATCCTCCTCAATATGATTATAAATATGTGTTTAGCGATGCTCGTTTTAGGATATTTAGACAAAAAATACCAAACTTATGAATACAATAAATCCATTAAGATGACTAAACAAGAGGTAAAAGACGAGTACAAGGATACCGAAGGGGACCCAAAAATCAAAGCCAGAATAAAAGCCATACAGACACAAATGGCTCGTCAACGTATGATGTCGGCTGTTCCCAAAGCCGATGTGGTTGTTACAAACCCTACTCACTATGCTGTTGCAATACAGTATGACAAAACGGTTGCTCCAGCACCTATTGTTATTGCAAAAGGCGTGGATTATCTGGCATTTCAGATACGAGATATCGCCCAAAATAATGATGTACCTATTGTTGAGAATCGACCGGTTGCGAGAGCATTGTATAATAAGGTTCCTGTTGACGGCATTATACCATCTGATTTGTATGTCGCAGTAGCTGAAATTCTCGCTTTTGTCTACAACAGCAAGCATCGGGATTAGTATTAAATAGTAGACTCATGTATTCAACTTTGTTATAATCAAGTTATGGGTGGAGAGATAGAAAGATTACAGGATATTTTGAAACAAGACCCTTCGAATTTTCAAGCCAGAAGGGAGCTTGCTGTTATCTTGGCCGATAACGGCTTTAATGAGGAAGCCCTATCAAATCTGAATTATTTAGAAAAGTATTTTCCTGAAGATGCTGATATTTTATACAATACCGGTATTATATATGAAAAACTTAAGGATTTTCAAAATGCCGAAGAAGCATATAAAAAAGCCGTTTCAATTTCTCCGCAGCCCGATTTTTATTACAATCTTGGAGAAGTGCTTGTAAATATAAACAAGTGGGATGACGCCATTTCTGCATTTAAAGAAGTTTTAAAAAGCGATCCGAATGACGGTAATTGTTATTTTAATATCGGTATCTGTTTTTTGAATAAAGAAGAACTAAATCTTGCCGAAGATAATTTTCGAAAAGCCATAGAACTGAATCCGCAGGATTTATATGCACATTTCTATCTGGGAAACATTTACCAGGAACAGGGGTTGACTAATTTTGCAGAAGATTGCTACAGAAAAGTTTTGGAAATTTCTCCGGATTACAGCTGGGCATACTATAATTTGGCATCTATTGCTTACCACAACGGAAATATTGATGATGCAAAAACAAATCTTTTATTAACAATTGAATACAATAAAATGGATATTGAGGCCTATAAGCTGTTAACCAAAATTTCAATAAAAGATAATGATATAGAAAATATCCTTTCCATTCTTCATGCGAGATTGGAAGAGGAAGATAACGGAGATTTATATTACATACTTGCACAGGTATACAAATATATCGGTGATGCCGAAAATTGTATAAAATATTTAAGGTTGGCCCTTCAAAATCACCTTACTCTAACTTATGATTCCGGTGCGGTAAATTCTGAATTAGAAAGTATTAAAGAAAAATCAGGTATTAAGCCGCCTGAAGAATTTGACGAATATGAAGCCGATAATGAAGATGATTCAGAAGATGAAGACGAAGACGATTACGATGATGAAGATTCTGAATCCGATTTTGATGGGGATGAAACCCCTTATGATAATAACGACATCGACGAGAATGAGGATAATTAACTAACGTAAAATGCTTAGTAGTATTTATATAAAAAATTACATATTAATAGATGAACTCGAACAAAGTTTTGCAGACGGTTTGAATATAATAACCGGTGAAACAGGTGCCGGAAAAAGCATACTCATAAACGCTATTGACATCGCCTTTGGTGCAAAAGTCGGAAAAGAAGTTATAAAAACCGGAACCGACAAAGCTGTTATTGAACTTACTTTAAGAAATAACTCGCATAATTTAAATAATTTTTTTGAAGAGTATGGAATTGACAACACAGGCGAAGAAATAATATTAACAAGAGAAATTACACAAACCGGTTCAAGATCAAGAATTAATGGATGTCTTGTAAATCAGGATTGTTTAAAAGTTTTGCGCGAAATGTTTTTGGATATTCATTCGCAACATCAAACCTATACATTTTTACAGCCGAAATATCACATAGAGCTTTTGGATTCATACATTAAAAATCCTTTGTTAGAAGAATACAAAAATGAGTTTTGTGAATACAAGAATATGTCTGCTGAATTGGAAAAGCTTAAAAATATGTCACAAAAAACTGAAGAACAGCTTGATTTTCTTAAATTTCAAGTTGATGAGATCGAATCAGCAGATATTAATTCAGTGACCGAAGATGAAGAATTAAGTAATGAACTTGCGGTACTTGAAAACGCAGAAAAATTAAAAGAACTTACAGGAACTTCATATTGGGCATTGGCAGGGGATGATGGTTCTGTTGAGGATGCTTTATATGAAATTAAATCATCTCTTTCAAAAGCGTCCGATTTGGATAACAGTTTAGAGCAATACAAAAATGAACTTATTGATATTATAGATCGTCTAAAGTCTTTGTCCTCAAATCTTAATGATTACTCCTCCTCAATGGAAAACGATACTGCAAGGATTGATAAAATTCAGGGAAGATTGTTTTTGCTTGATAAACTTAAAAGAAAATATGACGGTTCTTTGGAAAAAGTGCTTGAAACCGGCGAAAATTTGCGCAAAGAACTTGACGGAATTGAGTTTTCCACAAAAAATATTGAAGAACTTGAAATTCAAATCATAAAAAAAGAGGGTGATTTGAAAGAATTAGCGTTGAGAATATCCGAAGAGAGAAAACGACAAGGAAAGATTTTATCAAATCTTATAGTTGAAAAGCTTGAAAGATTGGAGCTTCCAAAAGTCAGGTTTGATATAAATTTTGAAGAATGTCCACTTTCTTCTGACGGCACAGACAAAGTTGAATTTATGATTTCTACAAATGTTTCCGAGTGCCTAAAGCCGCTTGCAA
Source organism: Candidatus Gastranaerophilales bacterium (assembly GCA_905236055.1). GTDB lineage: Bacteria > Cyanobacteriota > Vampirovibrionia > Gastranaerophilales > Gastranaerophilaceae > CAG-196. The sequence continues at coordinate 23,116 of CAJOOA010000016.1, forward strand.
AAGTTGCCTCAGGTGGTGAAATTTCGAGAGTAATGCTTGCGATAAAATCTATTTTTGCACAGGCAGATAATATTGATACGGTTATATTTGATGAAATTGACACAGGAATTTCGGGAAAAACTTCACAAGCTCTAGCCGAAGAAGTTAAAAAACTGGCGAAATATACGCAAATAATTATGATTACCCATCAGGCGATAGTTGCCTCAAAAGCAGACAGACATTTCTATGTAAAAAAGACTCAGGGAGAAACGACAAACGTAAATATTTATGTTCTCGAGGGTGATAACAAGTTAAAGGGAATTGCGGAACTTGCATCAGGTGAAATTACCGATGAATCAATACAATTTGCAAGAACGCTTGTAATGGGATAAATAGAAATAAAATCTACCCCTGCCAATACAGGATTATTTGCCTATGCAAAAATGCTCAAAAATATTATCCAAAATATCATCTGTAATTAATTCTCCCGTAAGCTCGTCAAGAGCAAGGAGTGCGGATTTTACATCAATAGATATTAAGTCCTGAAGCTCACGAAGTTTAGATGCAATCAGCGCTTGCTCTAGCGCAGCACGAGTTTTGGATAAACAAGCTTGTTGCCTTACATTTGTAACATATTCAAGCATATCAGGTTCTATTTCACAAACTTTTGAAGTTAAAATTTTTCTCAAATCCTCTATACCTTCTCCGGTAAGGGCTGAGATATATGTACAAGATAGCTTATTTTCGTTTGATTGTAGCTTCAACAACTGCTGTTCAAGATTCCGTTGTGATGAATTTACAATATCAGCTTTGTTTGCAGCTATAATATACTTTTTATCTTTAATAAGTTCAAGAATAGCCAAATCGTCGTCATTTATACCCTGCGCCACATCACATACAAAAATTATTAAATCGGCTTCATTTAAGGATTGTTTGGAATATTCTATTCCTATTTCTTCAACTTTGTTTTCGCCCTCTTTGCGTATTCCTGCCGTATCAATTAATGTAACAGGGACGCCCAAATCCAAAGTTTCCTTGAGCACATCTCTTGTGGTTCCTGCAATATCCGTAACAATAGCTCTGTCAAGGTTTAACAGTGTATTAAATAAAGACGATTTTCCTACATTCGGCTTGCCTACAATTGACACTGCAATTCCTTGTCTTAGAATATTTGAAGCGTTGGCACTTGCGAGCACCTTATCTATCTGCGCAATTATATCTTCAAACTTCTCTGTCAAATAATCATATTCCGGCTCTTTAACGTCCTCAGGGAAATCGATTCCTGCCAGAATTTTTGATAAAACTTCAAATATTTCATTCTTAATTTCATTTGTTTTTTCTCTTAAAGAGCCGGATAAATTTTTAACAGAAAGCTTTGCAAATTCAGAGGTCTTGGAATGAATAATATCCGCAACTGCTTCCGCTTGCGATAAATCCATCCTTTTATTCAGAAACGCCCGTTTTGTAAATTCTCCTTTTTCTGCCATTCTTGCACCATTTTTGAGAACAAGATTTAAAATATTTCGAACAACATTCACTCCGCCATGGCATTGAATTTCTATAACATTTTCTCCTGTATAACTGTTAGGAGCGAAAAACGGAAGTACAAGTACTTCATCAATCTTTACTGAGTCATCTGTAATCCACCCGTGATTAAATCTATGCGGTTCGAATTTGCAATTCGTAAAAATTTTTTCGATGATATCAAAAGCTTTATCACCTGAAATTCTTATAACACCGACTCCGCCATTTCCGAATGGCGTAGAAATTGCCGTAATTGTATCAAATTCCTCTGAGATATTCATAATAAAAATTATACCGCAAAAAGAACAAAGTATTATTTATCAACCTTTTAGCATAACCATAAGAACAGAAATATCTGCGGGTTTTACTCCGCCGATACGGGAAGCTTGCGCAAGTGTTTGCGGACGAATTTTTTCAAGCAAATCACGTGTTTCGTTTGAAATGTGCTTTATTTTTGAATAATCAATATTTGCGGGAATCTTGTATTTTTCAAGTTTTTCTGCGGTTTCTACCTGCTGCTCTTGTCTTTGCAAATAACCATCATATTTTACAAGAACCTCAACCTCTTCCTTAACATCATCTGTTAACCCTAATATCTTCGTTTCCGAATCAATTTCCTCAAATATGTTATAGTTAATATTTGGGCGCTTCAATAAATCGGCCATCCTTATTCCACAATCAATATGCTCGCCATATTTTGCTAGAACCTCCTTTACATCCTTTGTCGCGGATATTTTTGTCTGTTTCAGACGTTCAATTTCTGCTTTAATTCGCTCTTGTTTATCTTTATACCTTGAGTACTGTAACTCATCAATTAAACCAATATCGTGTCCCAATTCCGTTAACCTTGAGTCTGCATTGTCTTGTCTTAAAAGAAGTCTGTATTCAGAGCGTGAAGTGAGCATTCTGTATGGCTCCTGAATATCTTTTGTAACCAAATCATCTATCAATGTACCAATATAGGAAGAACTTCTTGAAAGCTCTATCATTTCAGAATTGTTTAGATATCTGACCGCATTTACGCCAGCAATTAAGCCCTGTCCCGCAGCTTCTTCATAGCCGCTTGTTCCGTTAATTTGTCCGGCGAAAAACAGTCCGTCAATATCTTTTGACATTAGTGAATGTTTTGTTTGTATTGCCGGAACATAGTCATATTCAACAGCATATGCCGGTTTTATTATATGTGCTTTTTCCAATCCGGGAAGTGAACGAATCATTTCAACTTGTACACAAGCCGGTAAACTTGTTGAAAAACCCTGAATATAAACTTCGTATGTATTCAAACCCTCTGGTTCAATAAATATGTGATGAGAGGGGTTAGATGCAAACCTTACAATTTTATCTTCAATAGAAGGACAATAACGTGGACCAACCCCTTGAATTAGCCCCTGATACAGAGGGGATTTATCAAGATTTGCCCGTATAATTTTGTGCGTTTCCTCATTGGTTCTGGTCAAATAGCAAGGATATTGCGGTCTTATCGGACGATTCGGTTTGAATGAATAAAAACTCAGCTTATCATCTCCGGGTTGAACCGTCATTTTTGAATAATCAATTGTTCGTTTGTCAACTCTTGCAGGAGTTCCAGTTTTAAGTTTTTTGGTTTTAATTCCGTTATCTCGCAACCATTGTGAAAGTCCATAAGCTCCTCTTTCACCCAATCTTCCGCCATCGTAACTGTTTAATCCTATCCAAAGCTTTCCTTCAAGAGAGGTTCCTGTCGTTAATACAACAGCGTCACAAGAATATTCAATCCCGTATTCATCAAAAGCACCTGTTATTCTGCCATCTTTTGTTTTGAGCGCCGTTATACACGCTTGCTTTAACCAAAGATTGGGTGTGTTTTCAAGAACATTACGCATATATTTGGTATATTCTTTTTTATCGGACTGTGCCCTTAATGCTCTTACTGCCGGACCCTTTGATAGATTAAGTGTTTTCATTTGAAGATAAGTTGCATCGGCGACTTCACCCATAATCCCACCCAGCGCATCAATTTCACGAACAAGAGTGGATTTTGCAGGACCGCCAATTGCAGGATTACATGGCTGAAGAGCAATGTTATCGAGATTTAACGTACATAAAAGAACGTTGCATCCTAGTTTTGCAGCTGCCAAAGCAGCTTCACAACCTGCATGTCCCGCACCTACAACTATTACATCAAATTTGTTATTCAAGTAATCCATAAAACTATTATACAACAGGGAAAATTTGTAATTTTGTAAAATTTTGCAGCTTTTTAAAAATTTATCTTAACATTTCGTAACATTGTCCCTCAAAAAGGCAATTTTTGGAATGTTATATACTTTATATATATGTAAGAGTTATATAAAGAGAGCATTTATTATGGCAACTAAGTATTCAGCAGTAGAAAGAAATAAAA
>CAJOOA010000017.1 GCA_905236055.1 Candidatus Gastranaerophilales bacterium
CGCTTTATCTACCGCCATAATAATACCTTCTTTCTTTATTTATTGTAAACTACACTTTATATATCGGCATATTTTTGAAAAACTTTAGTGATTTTTGAAAAATTGTTACATTTAGAGGAGAATTATTACAATTTCCTATACAACAACTCCGAGTTTTTCAATCATAGAGCAGATTTTGGCTGTTTTAGGAGAAAATAAATCACGGATATATTTCTTAAAAAGTTCGAACCTTGCCTGTCTTGACCTACTCACGTTAAACGTGGCTAAATGTTACAAAAGTTTTACAGAGGCAATGTGGCAATTAATCTAATACTGTACCTATTTCTCGTTTAACGCAAAAATTTCAAGATAATCCTCGTCGTTCCCGCCATTAAAAAAGAACCACTTTTGTGGTTCTTTTTTGTTCTATCTTCCAGATTTAATTGGATTTAAATTACTATCAAAATTTTGTCTAATTGTTTTATTGTTAACATCACATTTTTCTATATAATAAGTATTTGAAGTATAATCATAGCCTATATCTTCATATGGACAGCCTACACTTGAATTTTTGGAAGGTATTTCATATTTACTTACATGTTCAAGAACACCATTTTTATATAAAGCTTGAACACCATTAATTCTGTTGCCTTGTGGAACTTCTTTAATAATTTTTACATATATGCCTTCAGGTGTTATATTTTTACTCTGAATATATTGACTGTTATTCTTAATATCCCTTTCCTCATATGTATATGAACCATTTTGTTCGAATACATAGGATTTATTTATATCACCATTATTATCCGTAATAATTGTTTGACCAGTTTGAATATTGTTTTCACAAGTACCTTTTATTGCATCAATATTCTCTTCTATTATCCTTGGTTTTAAAATTGGTATATTTAATTTTTCTGTTATATTTTCTTTAGTATATCTATTATAATTAGAAAGAGCATTCAACCCGCTGATTTCAATACCACTGGATATTGGATTTGTAATGGCATCTTGGTATTCTGGCTTTTGTTTAAAAGCAGGAAAATAATTACTATTGATACTATAAATTGGATTAATATTATTCATAATCTAACCTTATATTTATATAAAGTATTTTTCTCCTCAAAAATTGCCCATATGTTACAAATGTTTTACAAACACAATGTAGCAATTAATCTACATATTGTGACTATTTCAGGAGTGAATTCTATTTAGAAAACTTCTTTTCACAATTATCCCGGCAATTATTCTTATAGCAAATAGGTTCCGAATGAATAGAAATAGAACAATTCAAATATATTGTTTGAATCTGTTTCTCGATTTCATCGCATATATTATGACACTCACAAATAGAAGTGTCTCCTGGGAATTGTAATATCAAATCAATATCGGTTGAAGGCCCTATTTGGCGAGCTTTAATACCATTTTCTTTAAGTTTTACCAAATCATTAAACCCATTTACAATTTCTTTTATTTTTTCAATATCTTCATTAGGCAAAGAATAATCTAATAAGCGCACCAAAGCTCTTTTTGAGATTGTATAACCTGTCCTATATATAAACGCAGCAACCAATAACGCTATAATTGGATCCAAAACAGTGTATCCGGTTATTTTTATAAGAACTAAACCTATTAATACTCCCAGTGAAGAAAATACATCGGTTCTTAAATGTTCCCCATCAGCATAAAGAGAGATTGAATTGGATTTTTTTGCAACTGCAAAAAGTAAAGAACTTACAATAATATTCATCACAACAGCAATGAACATAACTATAATACCAAGAGGATTTTCAGTTGTCCCGGAGGTTCCTATAATAATCTTTTTAACAGCTTCATATATTATAAATAATGATGCCAGAATTATAAGAACACCTTCTATAAAACCGGACATATCCTCATATTTTCCGTGTCCGTACGGATGATCTTTGTCGGCAGGTTGTGAAGATTTAATCACAGAGAAAAATGTAAGAATCGAGGCCGCAAAATCACTTAGTGAATGTATTGCTTCGGATATTATACTGAGACTTCCTGAAATTATACCTGCAACGATTTTCAACAAAGTCAAAATAACATTTGATAAAATTGATAATCCGGCAACTAATTTTTTTATCTTATTTATATGTATATACATATCTTTAACGACCTACCATTAGATAATAAACAAGATTGTATCATAAAATAATAATTATCTACTCTTAACAATGATGCCCTTCGCCATGATGATGACAATGTGAGTGGTCGTGCCCCTCTCCTCCGCATGCATTTTCACCTGTTTCAAGAGTATTTGATAAATACCTTTCAATAACTTCTCTAATAGGAAGTTCAGGACAACCCGCTACAACTTCAACACCGTTTTGAGCAAACATCATCATTGGTCTGCCCCCCATTCCGCCTGCCAAAATCTTACTAACACCCTGTTCGGATATCCAACTTGCACTTTGACAAGAAATACCTTCTTCTGGGACTCTTTCTTCAATACTTATAATTTCTTTTGTTTCAGGGTTAATTTCGGCAAATGTGAATGAATCACAATGTCCGAAATGTCCGCATAACTTTCCTTCTGAAGTTGGAATACAAATTTTCATAACTTTATCTCCTTTTAATTTTTCAATATTGCTCTGTAATAGAATGGCACTTTCTAACGCTTCTGTATCTGTTAAATTATGTCTTTTAGCATAATCACGCAAAATATTTAAAATGTTTTCGTTAATTCTTCTATTGAAAGACACTTTTTTAAGACAGGTTTTCTTTCTTCCCGCATGTTCACGTTTACCACCCCATCCTGATTTTCCACAACATCTCATAACAAAAGACTAACACCCATATTTGATTATGTCAATACATAATCAAGTTTTTATAAATCCGAATTTTTATGCAATCATACTAAGCGAAGATATGAGATTGCATATTTTTATGATAACTGGGGTATCATTCAAGTGTTCGTAATATTTCTTAAAAAGTTCGAACCTTGCGTCATTAACCCCGCCATTAAAAAAAGAACCACAAAAGTGGTTCTTTTTTATAAAACTTTATAATTTTTTATTTTTGTATTACCTCTAAAAATCTAATTTTTGGTTCACCATCAACAATTTCTGCTACATACTTAGCACCATCACAAACAAATTCAAATGGTCTACCACTTTTTTTAGCTTCATCAATTGCACCATTTATTAATGAACGATAATTTTTGTCTTCTGCAAATTTAATTATGTCATATACTTGTAAGTTTGCATCTACTAATTGCTTATATTGAGGAGTTCTTTCTCTTATGAGACTTCTTCCATATGCATCCAAACCTTGGCAAAGTTTTTTGTATGCGGTCGAATAAAAATTTTATATCGCGCGATAATAAATCATCATATCTTGGGCAGAAGGATTCACGCTTGGCTCAAATCCTTGTGACAAATAAAACGGTATTTCTGACTTGTCTGCGTGCAATACTATATCATATTTTTTAAATTCATTTTTTACAAAATCCGTAATGGCTTTACCGATTCCTGAATATTTTCTGTCTGGATTACCATAATAATTTTCCGGAGAACCTTGTAAAAATCGTATTTTGGTAACATAATCCGATTGCGCATTCAAATTCTGTAATCTTTTTGTACTCAGTTTACATCTGTCTGCAATCATAAAAGAACCTAAAACCTGCTCAGCATCTAAATTTTCAAAATCAGATTTCTGTGAAGTAACTATATAATGATGAAGATATTTGTCAGTAATATTCTCATCTATTACTTTATTAAATGAATCACGTATTTTAACCGCGTAATTCGATTTGCTGTTATTAATAGAGAGTTTATCAGCAAACACTTCGAGTGCATACCAATCTCCGATATTTTTAGGATCAAGCTCCACAATAGCCGCATCAAAGTTTTTTGGCATTTTGTTTGCTAATTTTTTTATGCAAGCTGTATTTGTATATTTTGCACCAAAAGATATTTCCATATTATGTATAAAACCCATAAAATAAAAATTTGCTCACATATTCACAAGTATTTCTTAGTATATGCTTTTTAGAACACAGCCGCAAAAAGAAAAGAGTCTATTTGGACTCTTTCTTGCTACATAATTGCTATTTTAAATCATTTTACAACTTTTTGAACATCTGCAGTTATATCGACGCCACCATATAATACGACTCCTTTAGAAATAACCATATTGTACCCCTTGGCTTTCGCTGTTGCAGAAATGGTATCTGTTATGTTTTTATCAATTGCTCGTAATCTTGTCTGGTAATCACTAGCAAGGGCCTCTTTCTTCTTTGCAAACTCTGCATTATATTGCCTTAAAAGTTTTTCTTTCCCTTCCGGTGTTTTTTGTTTTTCAACATCTGCTTGTGCGGTTTTTAACCATTTTTCCAAATTTTGTATTTTTGTTTGTTGTTCTTTTTTCAACGCCTGCACTTGCGCAGATTTAGCCACAATAGCAGGAACATCAACAACAGCTATTTTTTGTTCCGCCATCGCGATTCCTGTTCCTACTACTAATGATGTTAATATCAATGACAATATCTTTTTCATATTTCCTCCTTTATTCATCTTCTAAGCTCAAAACTGCCATAAATGCTTCTTGCGGAACTTCAACTCGCCCGATTGCTTTCATACGTTTTTTGCCGCGTTTTTGTTTTTCCAAAAGCTTGCGCTTTCGGGTTATGTCACCACCATAGCACTTATCCAGCACGCTTTTTCTAAGCGCCTTAATATTTGTTCTTGCAATAACTCTTCCGCCGATTGCTGCCTGAATCGGAACTTCGAACATCTGTCTCGGAATAATTGTTTTGAGTTTTTCGGTCAATTTTTGCCCAATGTAATAAGCATTATCTTCGTGACAGATTACCGAAAGCGCATCAACAACTTCTCCTGCGAGCATTACATCAAGTTTTACCAGCTTAGAGCGTTTGTAGTCACAAAATTCATAGTCTAAACTTGCATAACCTTTTGAGCGGGATTTTAATTGATCATAAAAGTCTGTAATAACTTCGCTGAGCGGAATTTCGTAAATCAAATCAACACGAACTTTATCCAGATAATTCATATTTACAAAGATTCCACGTTTAGATTGCGCCAAGTCCATCAGAGTTCCGACAAAATCATTGGGTGTGATAATAGAAACCTTAACGTAGGGTTCTTCTATGTAATCTCTGTACTGAGCCGCGGGTAAATTTGCAGGGTTATCTATTTCTACAACTTCACCGTTAGTTTTATGGACTCTATATACTACCGAAGGAGCTGTTGTTACAAGAGAAAGATCATATTCCCTTTCTAATCTTTCTTGAGCTATTTCCATATGAAGCATGCCCAAAAACCCGCATCTAAAACCAAATCCGAGCGCCGATGATGTTTCCGGTTCAAAAGTAATTGAACTGTCCGAAAGTTTAAGTTTTTCCAGGGATTCTTTAAGTTCGTGATAATCTTCATTATCAACAGGATACATTCCTGAAAATACCATCGGAAGAGCTTCTTTGTAACCAGGCAAAGGTTCCGTGGAGGGATTTTCTACATGTGTAACCGTATCACCAACAAAACGGGTAATCTCTTTAATTGAGCCGGCAAAATAACCCACATCGCCGCAAACAAGTTCATTTACCTGAACCCTGTTAGGCGTTAGATAACCGATTTCAACAATATCATACTCTTTTCCCGAAGCCATAAATCGAACTTTATCGCCAAGCTTCATCTTGCCGTCCATAATTTTGAAGAAACAGAGCGTTCCCAAATAAGGGTCATAAGCGCTGTCAAATACAAGTGCCCTTAAAGGTTTATCAGTATTATCAACAGGAGGCGGAACAAATTCCACAACAGCTTCCAAGACCTTATCTATTCCTTCTCCTGTTTTTGCCGAAACAGGGATTGCCATTGAGCAATCAATTCCCAAAATTTCTTCAATTTCTTCTTTTACACGCTCAACATCCGCAGAAGGTAAATCTATTTTGTTAATTACGGGTATAATTTCAAGGTTTTGCTCAATCGCCATATATACGTTAGCTAGCGTTTGCGCTTCAACTCCTTGCGTCGCATCGACAACCAACAACGCTCCTTCACAAGCCGCAAGTGAACGTGAAACCTCATAAGAAAAATCAACGTGTCCAGGGGTATCAATAAGGTTAAATATATAGTCTTTTCCCTCTTTACCCTTATAGTTCATACGAGCAGCATTAAGCTTAATTGTGATACCACGTTCACGTTCAATGTCCATTGTATCAAGCAATTGATCCTGCATATCTCTTTCGGCAATTGTACCAGTTGCTTCCAATAATCTGTCAGCAAGAGTAGATTTACCGTGATCTATATGAGCTATTATGCAAAAATTTCTAACGTTATCTCGTTTCTTCGTCATTACATTTACCTATTAGGGCAAAACCTTAATTTACTACTTCATTTTACAATAAGTAAAAAGTCTTGTCTATTAAGAATGCACCCCGGCAGAAGCCAAAATGTGCTTGAACACTAGAATTATTTTTGAAAGTAACGGTTAAAATAGTCCGTTAAAAATATTTAAGTTTTGTTAATGCAAAATTTCGAATATATAACTAGCTTTTAACCATTAAAGCTATGTTTATATAAATTTATCAGGCAATTTTTTTACAAAAAATGTGTTTATACATGTATGGGATTGGAAACACATGGGATTTCAGAGTAATTTTAACAATTTTATAAATGGCATGTCTTTTGGCATGATGGCAAGCATACCTTTCCGGTGCGGTTGGGGATTCGGAATGCCACCTGCGCCAAATTTTGGAATGTTTACCAATCCTTTTTTAAGCACATTCAGTTATGGTTCTTGTATGTTGCCTCCGCCACCAATCTTTTCCATGCCATCAACATCAGTATGGGATACACAATTTTTGCCAAATAATAACCCAAATATGGCTTTCGGTGGAATGCCTTCTGTTTTTTCGTCCTATGATACGTCATTCTCACCTTTTAACATGGCCTTTTCAGGTCCTATGTATCCGTTTGATTCAAACTTCATGTTCCAACCTTTTGCAACAAAAATAGATAATAGTCGTGACAACAGTGGCATAAGAACTGATAATAATAGGGCAATGTTTAATAAAATGGTAGATTTCGTTTTTGAAAGAGAGGGTGGTTATGTAAATCATCCTGCAGACAAAGGCGGTCCTACAAATATGGGAATTACACAAACAACGTATGATGTTTACCGTAAAGGTAAAGGATTGGGTACTAAAGATGTAAAAGATCTGACGAAAGAAGAAGCAACAGATATTTATTATGAAAATTATTATGTGAAAAGCGGTGCAGATAAAATAAAAGATCCTCGTTTGGCTATGTGTGTTTTTGATTGGGCAGTTAATAGCGGTACCGAGAATAAAGCAATGAAAGAAGCGCTTGAATCATGTAATGGTAACGTAACTAACTTTATTCAGGCAAGACGCGAGTTTTTGAACAATTTGATTGCAAAAAATCCTAGCCAGGAAGCTTTTAGGAGCGGCTGGAATAACAGATTGGATAAACTAGAAACATTCGTTGAAACTATATAGAATCAATTAAGCATATCTGTTCTTTACCCCTTTGCCCATTTACCCCTTTCCAAAAGGATGTAAAACTTTTTTCCCAAATTTTTTAGCTTTATATCCAAAGGAATTTTGTTCCTTAATCAACTCCTCTATGTTAGTTGCTTTACTATCCTCATCTTGTTCAGGCAAGCTGTCAGCGAATTCTTTTGCCTTTGCGAATTCTGCCTGAGTCGTAAGCCATTTGAAAGATTTTACCAATGTCAATGGCTTTGCCACATCTCCTCTTACAACGATTTGGAATTTCGTGGCAGCATTATCTACGTACGAATTTGCAAAACTCGGCAAATTATCCAGTTCCTCGGCCGGAACTGTTTCACAGAACAATGAGAATGCTTTCGCTGTTACAACATTCATACTTGCAGCACTATTAACAAGATTAACAGGATTTATTGCACTAATCGGTCCTAAAAGGTTGGAAATTAGTGATGCCATTCTTGCTCTGACCTTCATATCAATTCTGTTTTGAAGTAAATCAAAATTGCCGAACAAGTGAAGTGCAAGAATATCACCGGAAGACATAATCGGATCAATGTAGCAGATTCCGTCTCCAAAGGTTAAAGCACCTGTGAGTTCGGAAAAGTGGGTGGTATCAATTGACAAAAGTCCGCTAAGCATAGTTCCTATAAAGGTTTGGAAGAAGGCGGATTCTCTTATATTTTCGGCAAGAATCATGTTTTCCAACTTGCCGAAAGGTCCGAATTGACCATCTTTTACAGTAAAGTTAACATTTCCCTTCAAGCTTTTCATTTGCTCTTCCATAGTTGTACCGCTGAGCGAAATATCCGCATCAAAGTCAGCCGTACCGGAAAGAGTGTCTTTCATAGCACATGCGTCAAGCAGAGCTTTTTCTACGTCAATATTTTCACCTTTCATTTTTATATTCATAAGCATTGAAATTAGATTTACTGAGATATTCCCATTCACCCCGCCTTTAAATGCATTTGCTCTGAGATTATCCAAATAGAAAACATTATTTCTCATTGAAATTCTTGAGTGAATATTTGAAATATCAATATTTCCCGTAATCAATCTTGCAAAATTAATTGCGCCTCTTGTAACAGCAAGCGGAATGTCTGCTGGTGAAGAACTCGAAGCCGAACCGGAAGATTGAGGAAGATATTTCATCGCTAAATCCAAAACCTTCATAACTTTGTCAAGATTAAAATATCTTGAATTTACAGTTAAGTTATCAATAGTAAATACTCCGCCTTGAATTAGCTTAAAAATAGCATTTACCCCTAAATCCGAATCGTTGAGCAAAAGGTCTTCGGCAGACAATTCAACATCTCCGCCTTTAAGCCGTATGCTGCCCTTTCTTAGATTTAGCATCAATTCCGGTATTGCGAGGTTTTTGATTTCAAACCCACCTCTCATACGAGGGTGTGAAGTTTCACCAAAGATAAACGCTTTACCATTTGCTATAAAAGATGAGCGAGGAAATGCAAAAATTCTGCCCGTCAATTCACTAGGAACCGTAACCTTTATCAAGTTAATTCTGTTACCCATAATTGTCCCGTCAACTCCGAGAATTTCATTAAGAGTAATAATTTCATTCCCTTTTTCATCAACAGTTGTCTGACGTTCAAAGAATCCTGTTTTCTTAATTTTTAACCTATTTCCCTTAAAATCAACTACTGATTGCAAGGAAATATCTTTATCGGCAAGTTCTGCAATATCAACAGGTGTAATGAAATTAGCCCTATCAGTCAATATTTGTGCAAATAATGTTTGGCGCTTTCCATTTCCGTCAAATGTCAGTTTCAACGGTAATTTACCCATTGAATGAATAAACGGTTTATATTCACGCCCTATTATTTTAACCAAATCATCAGTTGAAATATTTCCGGAAACAATGAATTTTATCAGTTTCGGGTTTAGATAATTTATAACATTTCCCGAATATGTGATTTCGGAGTTGTCATTGATCTGTATTTTATTCTCTTTTACCGTAACATTTCCGTCTGCAATTTCTGTTTCGAAATTTGGAATAGAAATAATCGATTTTGTCTGAGGCAAATTAATACTTAATCCTTCATTTTTAATTAAACCGCCCAAATCTTTTGAATTACAGAAAAAGTCAGCAGACAATTTTTTATCCGTTACTACAAAAGTATTTTTTCTGTCGGAAATATTTAAGTTATCCAATCCTGCCCTTACCGTTGCTACAGCATCTTTAAGTTTGCCTTGCAACGCAAGGTTAAGTGTCGCATCACCTGAACGGAAATTGTATGCCTGACGCATTTCTTTCGGTGCAAAAGCATTGAATAACATTCCTAAAGGAATTTTATCTGCTTTAATATTAATATCCGCAACCGAACGGCTGTCTATATTTCCGTTAATAAGAACGGGGGAATTATTTACATATAAGCTCGAATCTTGAATATCAAGAACACTTCCATCTAAGACAACATTAATATTTGCCCCTTTAATTACCTGCCCGATACCGTTTACCCTCACTCCGCCATCTTTAACAGCAATAAAGCCGGTAGAACGAAGGTTTTTAAAATTAGTTTTTACATAACAATCGGATTTAATTGAACCTGTCGCGGTAAATTTACCAAGTTCGTGTTTAATATTAAGAGAATCAAGAAAAGCTTTACCGAAATTCAATAAATCATTGAATTTTATTTCCGCAGATTTAATATCCATATCCATTTTTGGATGTCTGCTATAATTTAATTTACCCAAAAGGGTTATATTTTGGTCTTTTGTCAAAGCTATATTTGTATCGATTTCGGCAGTTTGTCCAAAAGTTTTTGCCCTAAAATAAGATTCTGGTATAACCAAATTGGAAACTTTTAGAGTTAATCCTTCAAGATTAATGTAACCATATGACGTAATACCATTTTTCCCGTTGCGGATTTTTAATTTGGAATTGAAATTCGACTTTAAGTCATAGGTTCTGTATAAATCGACCAAATTTGGAAGCGGTATTTCAATCCTTTCCGCTTGGTCATCCTCTGCATCCAATTGCGGAGCAGGAGGAGGTAAAAATGTATCTATGTTGACATTTGCTGTTATGTTTTTGCTTTCATCGCTAAACAATTCCGCATAGGTTTTAACTTTTATGGATTTGCCGTTAAAATAGCCGGCTTTTAATTGTTCACCGTTCAGATTAAGATAATGCCTTGTTTTTAAGTCTTTAACAAGAACCTTGTAATTATTCAAAGTTATATAAGGAATTTTTATTCTTATCCAAGCTGGATTAAACCAACCTTGAGTGTTTTCAGGGTTTACACCCTCGTCAAGTTTTTGCTCTTTTGCAGTATTTAAAATATCTTCAATAAAAGTAATAAGCTTGTATTGTTTACCGTTAACTATTTCAAGATTGATAAGAGGATTGTTAAGTTCAAAACAAGAAACTTTAACTGTTAAAAGAGCAAGACTCGGAAGAGCTATTCTGGTCTTTAAACTATCAGCAGAAAAAAGAAGTGAATCATCCGGCAAATTAACGGAAATTTTTTCAGCTTTTAAACCGACGCCCAAAAGTGGGGTTGTTATAATTTTGGCATTTTCGAAATTAACATCGAGCCCGGCCTGTTCTTTGACAGTTTTTTTAATATCTGGCTTAAATTTGTTTATATCGACCGCATTGGGAAGAATAAATAAAAAACTTAAATAGGCCAAACATATAATTCCTAAAACACAAAATCCGAATATCTTCCAAAATTTTTTCATAATAATCCCCTTATCTATACTGCTATCAGTTTAGCACAAAATAAAAGGGGAAAATTAAGAATTTAAACTACGATTTCAATTTTATAATTCCTTTAATCAGAAATACATTCAAGGAAGACATTCGAACGCAGAGTCGTTAATCCCATCCCGTTTCTCTTTTTTAAATCTGTTCTCAATAGCCCAAGGGCTGATTCTATCTAATCTTTCCCCAAAATTTTGCAGTGTTTTTAAATCATTATTGGTTAATTCACCCTCTGATAATTCTATTTCTTCAAATTTGTGTTTATAGTCTGACCATATATTTTGAAGAACAGGTAAAAACTTGCCATTTCCCAGTGCACTAAACGAAAGTTTTGTGAGTGCGGAAAATGTCATCATTTTATCGGTCAATTTATCTAAAAGCATTGCCATTTCAAACGCATTATCTGAAGAAGCAGTTTCAATGAATTTATGGATTTTTTGTTCTGTCAGCGCTGAATTTTTCAATTCTATAAATCCACGAAATTGCAAATCGGATTTTGCATTCATTATGTTGTTGATATTATGGATTTTCATTCTTACCTCCACTCCAAAGACATTATACAATGAAAAATTATAAATATAATTTTTACTAAACTATAATTGATTAATTTTTTGTTTTTATGGTACAATATACATGGATTTGGGTGCGTAATATAAACGCAAAAAGGAGAATGGGAATGACACAGAGCTATGATGCGAGTAATATAAGAGTTTTGGAAGGGTTAGAAGCTGTAAGATTAAGACCGGGTATGTATATTGGCTCAACTTCACAAAGGGGTTTACACCATTGCATATACGAAATTGTAGATAATTCAATTGATGAATCACTTGCAGGTTATTGTACGGAGATTCATGTGACAGTTCACAGAGATAACAGCGTTACTGTAGAAGATAACGGCCGCGGTATCCCGGTTGATATTAAACCGGAATCAGGGAAATCGGCGCTTGAAATTGTACACACAGTACTTCATGCCGGCGGAAAATTCGGAGATGGCGGATATAAAGTTTCAGGCGGACTGCACGGTGTTGGTGCATCCGTTGTCAATGCGCTTTCCGAAAAAATGGTGGTTGAAGTTTCACGTGACGGTTATGTTTGGAAACAGCAATATCTAAGAGGTGAAGCCGTTACTCCTGTTGAAAAAACAGTTCCCACAACAAAAACCGGTACCAAATCTACTTTCTGGCTTGATCCTGAAATATTTACGGAAACTACCGAAATTGATGTTGAAGTTATCGGAACACGCTTCAGAGAAATGGCCTTTTTGAACAAAGGACTAAAGATTATCCTTCATGATGATAAAACAGGTAAAGAAGAAACTTTCCACTACGAAGGCGGTATTGCAAGCTATGTTTCATATTTAAACCAAAATAAAACACCTTTGTTTGAAGAACCTATTTATATGGATAAGATGGTTGGGACAACAAGGGTTGAAGTAGCTATGCAATATACAGATGCGTATAGCGAATCAATTTTGTCTTTTGCGAATAATATAAACACACACCAAGGCGGAACTCACTTAACAGGGTTTAGAAACGCCATTACACGTGTATTAAATGACTATGCGAGAACAAACAAAATTCTGAAAGATTCAGAACAAAATCTTTCTGGTGATGATGTTCGTGAGGGCTTAACGGCAATAGTTTCAGTTAAACTTGAAAATCCTGAGTTTGAAGGTCAGACTAAAGAAAAACTCGGAAATTCCGAAACTATGGGCGCTGTTCAGGATGTCGTAAGAGAAAAATTACAGGAATGGCTTGAATTTAATCCAAGAATTGCCAGAACAGTTATTGAAAAGACTCTGCAGGCACAAAGAGCCAGAGAAGCAGCAAGGAAAGCAAGAGAATTAACGAGAAGGAAATCCGTTCTTGAAAATTCAACCCTACCTGGCAAGCTTGCTGATTGTTCAAACAGAGAGCCGGAAAAATGTGAAATCTTCATCGTTGAGGGTGATTCCGCAGGTGGCTCTGCTAAACAGGGCAGAAACAGAATGTTTCAGGCAATTTTGCCGTTGAGAGGTAAAATCCTTAACGTTGAAAAAGCTCGTCTTGATAAGATTTATGCAAATAACGAAATTCAATCCATGGTTCAGGCATTCGGTATCACAATAAGCAGAAACCATGAAGAATTTAATTTAGATAAGCTCAGATATCACAAAATTATCATTATGACGGATGCTGACGTTGACGGTGCTCACATCAGAACACTGCTTTTAACGTTCTTCTTCCGCTATGCAAGACCGCTTATCGAAAACGGTTTCGTATACATTGCGCAGCCGCCGTTGTTCAAGGTTACACAAG
This sequence comes from Candidatus Gastranaerophilales bacterium, assembly GCA_905236055.1. GTDB lineage: Bacteria > Cyanobacteriota > Vampirovibrionia > Gastranaerophilales > Gastranaerophilaceae > CAG-196. The sequence continues at coordinate 13,514 of CAJOOA010000017.1, forward strand.
GGAAGACTTCGGAATACTTATATGACGAACACGCACTTGATAAAATGTTAAAAGAACGCGGAATTAAGTCATTAAGCTTGTCTGACAAAACAAAATCAAAAACAAAATCAGGAGATGATTTATTAAACCTCCTTCAAAATATGTCTACATTCTACAAGGCATATAACAACCCGATTTTAAATATAATTCCGGCAGTTGTTCTTAGGGGCTTGATACGTTCTGATATTAAACCGGAAGATTTTGAAGACCAAACCAGAATGAATGAGGTTATAACATATCTTGAACATTATTTGAAAGACCATGCTGAAAACTACAATGTAACAGAGGCAAAAAATTACAAAGTTTCTTTGCAATATAATCCGGATACCGCAAAATATGCAATTCAGCTTGATTTGTTTGAAAATGAACATGAAATGATTACGGCAAATATTATTAAGTCTAATGAATTTAAGAGATTAAAGAATTCATATCCGCTGATTCGTGACTTCTTAATTGAAGAAGAAGAGAAACTTATTCTTGAATCTGAAAACGGCGAAGTCGAAATCAAATCATTTGAACAGTTACAAAAAATAGTTGATGATAGGGGACAGAAGGGCTTAACAATTCAGAGATTTAAAGGTCTTGGCGAAATGATGCCGCAACAACTTTGGGAAACAACTATGGATCCTGAAACAAGAACATTGTTGAAGGTAAATCTTGAAGATGCAATGATGTGCGACCAGCTGTTTGATGTTCTTATGGGCGATAAAGTTGAACCAAGACGTGAATTCATTGAATCTAATGCTGTTTATGCAACTAATATTGATACTTAAAGTATAATATCATTATGAATGATGTTTTGATGGAAACTGTTAAACTTGTTCCGGAACAACCAGGTTGTTATCTTTATTATGATAAAGATGGGCAAATAATTTATGTCGGTAAAGCTAAAAACCTGAAAAGACGCGTTTATAGTTATTTTCATAAACAGCATGACAGCGTAAAGACAAATATCCTTGTATCACAAATAGAAAAACTTGAATACATAATTACGGATTCGGAAGTCGAAGCTCTTATTTTAGAGTCCCACTTAATCAAGAAACATAAGCCAAAATACAATATTTTACTCAAAGATGACAAAAAATATCCATATTTTCTTATAACAGAAGAAGATTTTCCACGTATCCAAATTGTGCGCAAAAAAAATCTCAATCCGGACAGGGGTAAATTTTTTGGACCCTACACCGATGTACGGGCAATGCATGCGACATTGGATTTTCTAAAAAAGATTTTCCCGCTTAAACAATGTAAAACCCCAAAATTTTCTAACCGGCCCTGCCTTTATTATCACATTGGCAAGTGTCTTGCGCCATGTCAGGGGAAAGTCACTCCGGATGAATACCAAAAGCTCATACATCAGGTTGAATTATTTTTAAGCGGAAAACAGTCGGAACTTTTGAAACAAATTCAGGAGCAAATGAAAAAATATTCCGAAGAAGAACAGTTTGAAAAAGCTGCAAAAATGCGCGACAGCTACCTCGACTTGCAAAAGACTCTTGAAAGACAAAAAGTTGTTTACGAAAATACAAAACTCAACGAAGATATTATTGCCGTTCTCTATGAAGACGGAATTCTTGCAATTGTAATAATGATGGTAAGAGAAGGGCGATTAATTGACAAAAAAGATTTCACATATTTTGTCGATAATATTGATAAAACAGAGTATTTTGAAACTTTTTTCAGAGATTATTATACAAATTTGAAACTCGAATTCCCGGACAAAATTGTATCTAAAGACCTTGAAGGAGTTGGGGAAAAAGAACTTTATGAAAATTGGCTCAAAATTCTCTCCGGGAAAAAAGTAAAAATACATTATGGTAGTGGCAAATATAGTGAGCTTTATGACTTGGCCAAGAAAAATGCGGAAAATCTTTTGGAAAACTCCAAACTTAAAAAAATGGCACAAATTCGAGATGATTTTAATGAAGTCGGCTCATATCTTGCCGATAAACTTAAACTCGCAAACTTTCCTAACAGGATTGAATGTTACGATATTTCGCACATTCAAGGAACAAATACTGTTGCCTCAATGGTAGTATTCCAAAACGGATTACCCAAAAAAACGGCATACAGGAAATTCAAAATTCGTATGACGGAAGGAAAACCTGATGACTTTTTATCGATGAAGGAAGTTCTTTCTCGCCGTCTTTCACGACTCGGCGAATCAAAATGGGAAAAACCCGATTTGATTATTATTGATGGGGGTAAAGGTCAATTGTCAAGCGTTATGCAAATTGTGAAAGATATGGGTGTAACAGGCATTGATTTTGTGTCGCTTGCGAAACGTGAAGAAGAGGTATTTTTGCCAAACCAATCCACATCAATACTTCTGCCACGCAATTCAAATGCACTATATTTAATTCAGCGCATTCGTGACGAAGCACACAGGTTTGCAATTACATACCACAGAGATTTACGTTCGAAAGCATTAAAGCAGCATGGGAATTAAAAAATTTCTAATGCATTAATTTATTATTTTTTTGTAAACATTTGTAACAATCGACTCAAAATAGTTAAAGTTTTGGGCTAAAGTGCCGTAATACATGCAAAAGGGACTAACATAAAGGAACGTTGCTATGGGTATGGCATCCTCACAAGCCAGACTCTTGATGCTGACATCGAGATTGCATGACGTTGAGTTAAA